>JBGPAW010000056.1:0-13711 GCA_041480905.1 Phycisphaerae bacterium | reverse complement strand
GGCATCGACCTCGAATACGCCCGTTGCGGGCGGATCGAGTTGTGCGCCACCGAGCAGCGCTATCGCATGGGTCTCTCGGAGGTGCGCGCGGCGGCCTCGCGTAGGACGCCGGCCGGTCAGCCGGTGCTGGAGATGCTCACCCTCCCCCAGGCCCAAGAGCGCGAGCCGGGTCTGGCGGGTGAAGCGCATGGGGCGCTGCTCTGTCGCGTGTCTGCTCGGATCCGCAATACGCGGCTGCTCAAGGCGCTGCGCCGGGCTGGTGAACTCGCCGGCGTGGGGATCATCGAGGACTGCCCGGTCACCGGTCTCGTCGTCGCAGGCGAGCGGGTCCGGGGCGTGGTCGCCGACGAGAGGCGTATGGACGCTGATCGGGTAGTGCTGTGTGCGGGGGCGTGGTCCTCGCAGTTGCATCCGCGGCTGGAAGAGGTGGCGCGTGTGTTCCCTTCCAAGGGACAAGCCGTGCTCCTGCACATGGACCGGCCGCCGCTCACCGGGATCATCAAGCGACAGCGCTGCTACCTGGTCGCCCGGCCCGATGGACACATCTACCTCGGGGCTACGGACGAGCCCGAGGCCGGTTTCAGCCGGCGTCCCACAGCCGCGGCGATGAGCCAACTGATGTCCGCCGCCGTGGAGATGCTGCCGGGGCTGGCGGAAGCGTCCGTGGTGGACATGTGGGCCGGCCTGCGACCGCGGACCGACGATAATCGCCCCATGATGGGTCCCGTACCGGGGCTGGACGGTCTGATTGCGGCCTACGGACACTACAAGACCGGGCTGGCGTTTGCCCCCATCACGGCCCGGATCGTTGGCGACCTCATCGCTGACGGACGGACCTCTGACGACCTCTCGCGCTGTCTCCCCGGGCGCTGAGCAGCCTGAACGCCCAGATCGGCGTCAGGATAGTGGGCAATTCTTTCGGGCGGCCAGGGGGTGGGGGGCTCCTCCTCGGTCCCCCACCCCGTTCATCCCGGCCATGCGCTGGAAGTCGTCAATGACCGGGTAGGTTCTGCGGAGTGGTCCCTGGTCACAACGCTGGCGTTGCCGTCGGAAGCAACCCCTTGAAAGGGCCAGCGTTCGGAATACAATTGGAACCAACCGGTGAAACGGAAGCGGGGTCTGGAGGCGTCCAACCCGCCAGGGTGAAGCCGACGAAGGCGGGAGCCTGAACCCGGTCGGGCGGGCAACGAATGGTCGCGGGGGACGGGTATCGCGATCCGTCCCTCCACCCCCATTCGGAGCATTCCGCCATGCCTCAAGAAAACGCAAAGCTCGGAAGGCGGCGGACTATAGCTAAGGCGAGGGACTTTGGACTCCAATTGTGGGTGAACCAGCACAGGCGCGCGTGACAATGTGCCCTGGTGCGATCAGCGCGCTGTGGCGAATTCGACCGATGGGTACTCTCTCGATATTCTTTGCAGCGGACCTACATGGTTCAGAGGTTTGCTTTCGTAAGTTCATTAACGCCCCGGATCACTATGGTGCGAGCATAGCCGTGCTGGGTGGAGACCTCTCAGCGAAGACGTTCGTGACAATCCGACGTAGTGCCGCAGGTGACAGGGCCGCCTCTTGGGGATCACCCAGCATTCGCTTGGGTTCGGAGGAGGAAGTCGAAGCGTTCGGCAGGAGACTCGCCGCAATCGGCGTAAAATTTCACATTGAATCAGAGATTGCGTTAGATACCGATGCGAATGATCCGCCCGAATCTGATCATCAGCACTTGCGTCAGCGCCTCATACGTTGGCTTGGCTTGCTCCAGAACGACAGGCATGCGGGCAAGGTACGGTACTTTTGGATTCCGGGGAACGATGATGGCCATTTCCTTGATGATATCTTCGACGGGTCTGATTCCATTCAAAATCTAGATGGGAAGGTCGTTGAGGCTGCGCCGGGCCTTCGGCTGCTTGGGCTTGGTGGTTCCACCCCCACTCCTTGGCATACTCCGCGAGAGTACACCGAGGAAGCGTTGGAGCAGCGGTTGGCGATCCTCTTCGCCAAGTGTCCGCGCGATTCTTGCAATATCTTGGTCTCTCATGTACCGCCCTATAACTCGGGCTTAGACCTCGCGCCCGCGCTTACGGATGATTTCCGGCTGATCTACGGGCCGGGCGGTGTTCTAACATCGCCGGTAGGGTCCAAAGCGGTGAGGACGGCGATCGAAAGCTTCAGCCCCGCGCTCGTTCTCTCCGGGCACGTACACGAGTCGCGCGGCTACGCGCGGATAGGCCGCACGCTTTGCATCAACCCGGGCAGTATCTACGCCACGGGTATCCTGCGAGGGGCGCTGGTGCTCCTTCGTGACGGTCAGGTTGCTGATTTCCAGTTATTAGAGGGATAGCCCGGTTCGGTATGGGCACTAGCGAGCGATAACCATGACACTAGAAAGCACGTCGCCGTTCTTACGCAGCTCCTCGGGTCTTGTTCGTACAGCGAGGCCAGTTGACGTATTCATCTACAATCTTGGCTTGATCAGCATCGGGATCGCGTTGAGCTTAACCCAGTCGCTTGGTGCCCCCTTTTATCCTGGGGCAAGCCGTGCCTGGGCATGTATCGTTGGTGCGGCCTTGATGGGAGTCATCGCCATCGGCTTCTGGATTTGGTCGTTGGCGATTCCAAGGTCTGGAGGCATTTATGCATTCCTTTCGCGGGGCGCATCCCCAGGCCTCGGATTCGCACTTAGCTTCGTAGACTCCTTCACCTGGCTATTCTATAACTCTCTCGCGGCGACCTTGGTAAGCAAGGTCGGTCTGGGCCCCCTGTTTTTTAGTCTCCATCGCGCCACGGGTTCTACCACGTTCCTTCGCTGCGCTACCGGGATGGCGTCGACGCATGTGCAGTTCATTGTTGGAGTGCTCGCACTCGCCATTACTACGCTCATTCTCGTTCGGGGTATGCGATCCTTCTTTTTCTTCCAGCTCGTGTTGTTCT
Organism: Phycisphaerae bacterium; assembly: GCA_041480905.1. Taxonomy (GTDB): domain Bacteria; phylum Planctomycetota; class Phycisphaerae; order UBA1845; family UBA1845; genus JAAEQG01. The sequence goes on along the minus strand of JBGPAW010000056.1, from coordinate 10,783 downwards.
GCGTCGCACTTGTGGGGACGCTTGCAACTGCAACCGCTCTGGCCTTTATTAAGCCCGACGCGTTCGCAACAGCTTGGACCTCCGTAGCAGGCGACCTGGCTCTTCCATCGTATGCTGAGGTGTGTCGCAGCGACGCAACCCCGGCCTTCTCGACTGCCGCGACCTTACGGCTAGCGATGTGGCCGTTTCTCTCTTTTGTCGGGTGTGTCTTCTCCATTTCCATCGGTGGTGAGGTACAGAATATCCGCAGATCGCAAGCGGTCGGCATGTTCGGCTCATTGGTTTTCGCCGCGGTCCTGCTGACGATATTGCTCGCTCTATCTGATCGCGCATTCGGTGTGACCTTCGTGTCGCAGGTCTGGGTCAACGATGCAACTCGCGGCCATTCGGTCGGGTTTTATCTTCCGACGTTGGTGGCCATCGGCTCATCTCCTTGGGTCGGTGCCCTCGCGTCCGTTAGCTTCATAGCGTGGGCCTTCTTCTGGATCCCGGCAACCTGCGTTTACTCCGGTCGAACTGTCCTCGCTTGGTCGCTTGATCGACTGGCTCCAGCGTCGCTCGGCTATGTGCATGAGCGATTCCACACACCGGTGACGGCAGTTTGCGTTGTGGCGCTGGCCAATTGTCTCATGCTCGCGTTGTTCTTGTATACATCCTTCTTTGGAACACTGGTGCTCGTCCTCGCGGCGATGTTCGCGTGGCTACTAACGCTCGGGGCGGGGGTTGTTTTGCCCTGGTCTCGGAAGTCCCTCTTTCAGCGAACCGACGCAGCACGTTTGACACTCGGAGGTGTACCGGCGATGACCGTATTCTGCACGCTTTCCCTTCTCTGCACGAGTGCCATCATCGGCCTTCTCTGGACAGATCCCATCGCAGCGGGCCACGACTGGAAATCGCTCGTGACGATTGCCTTGCTGTTCGGCATCGGTATTAGCTGGTATCTCCTAAGCTTCCGGAGGCGGAAGCGGCGCGGCATCAATGTGGCTGCTGCCTTCAGCGAGATCCCAATTGAGTAATCCGTATGAGCCTGACGCTTCATACACTCGAGGAAACGGCGGATGCATTGCTGACCGCCGCGACCAATGCGGAGATCACCCTGCGCTTGATGGGCTCCATAGGCGTATTCAAGGTCGTGAAGGGGTGCCCCCTTTGGCCGAAGCTCTGTCCGGACAAACGAGTCTATCACGATATCGACTTCGCTGCTTCGTTCGCCGACTTCGCCAAGGTCTCGGATTTGTTTCCCATCACCTCGTGGAATGAAGACCGGAACGTTGAGCTGCAGACCGACGGTAGGAGGCTTCGCTTTGTCCACAATCAGCTGGGGCTACACGCCGACGTGTTCTTTGACCGGATAGAGGCCAATCATACGATCGACCTCCGGGGCCGACTGAACCTCTGCCAATGCACGCTTAGTCCAAGCGACTTGTTGCTCTCTAAGCTCCAGCGCGTCAATTTGCGCGCCGTCGACCGACAGGATATCGCATGCCTCCTTGCCGCACTGAAGATCGAGGCGTGTGACACGGCCATCGACGCATCTTACATCGCACAAGTGCTTTCACGCAACTGGGGCTTCTACCATACGGTCACCCTAGCTTTGGATGACATGTGCGGCTACGTCGCCAGCGCGTCTAGCCTGACGGCCACCGAGCGCAACTACGTTGCCGCGGCCATCGCGAGGTTGCGTGGATTGATCGAGGGCGAACAGAAGTCCATTCGCTGGCGATTGCGGTCACGGTTCGGACCTCGGCTGCGCTGGTACCATCTCGTGGAAGCACCTCTCGGCTTTTAGGAGGGAGCCATATGTCGCAAGACCGCAGTCCCGAGGTGTTCTCATTTCGCAGGCGGTTGATCATCACGCTGTTCTTCACGGCGATCGCCGTGATCCTCTTCGTGGTTGGGGCCGTTTTCGAGTCAAGACGGGAACCGACCGGAGGGGACGCGGCGCCGGAAGGAAAGATCATACGCTTTTGTCATAACATGCACCGGCTTGGTGTCGCATTCAGTGCTGCAACAACGCTGCTGATCTACTACTTCGCGAATGCGTCAGGATGGTTGAATCGTGTCACTTGGAAATGGATGAAAGACGTTCTCTATTTGCCGTTTATGGCGCTCACACTTGTCGCAGGCGTGATTTGCTGGTTCACCGTTGGTAATTTGCTCTGCCACTGGGCAGCGGTGTCTGCGTTTTTCGGCGTCTTTGTCGTCTGGGACATACTCTTCTTGATCGTCGCCAAAGCTCCCGATGACTGGGTCACGCAGAGATGCCAGCAGCAGATCAGGCGGTGGCTCCTACACGTCGACGTGTTCAACCCTGTGCTCTTATGGGTCGCATACTGCGTAGTGTGCTATTACATTCCCGCGTCGGAGACAATGGGCGTCTTGCCCATACGCGATGTTGTATTGACCGGAGTATTGATTTCCATCCTCTTTGCCGCCGCCTGGGACTGGCTGCTCGACCTGCTTACGTGGAGCAAATAGGAGATTGGTCTGATGGACGCGGCTGTTCGAAAGCGTTTTGGAGCACTCCTCGATATCCGTGCGGGCGCGCTAGCGGCCTTCCGATGTGCCTTTGAGCGCCTGGGGTATACGGAAGTATCGACGGCGACACTAGTGAACATAGCTGGCTCGTGTGAGGATCCGTACCTGTCGTTCCGGACACGTTATGAGAACACGGAGGCGTTTTTATCTCAGAGCGCGCAGCTTCAACTTGAGCAAATCGTGCTACGCCTTGGCAGACGAGTGTACTCGATAACGAGCAGTTTTCGCGCAGAGGATTTTCGTGATCCTGAGAGGAAGGATCGGATGCTGTGCGAGTTCACGCTGATCGAGGCGGAGGAACCGTGCATTTCCGACACGGCGGCGAGAGGTCTTGATGGTCTCCAGACTACCGTTGAAGGCGTGATCCGCGAGGTGACGGCTGATCTCGCGAGATCGCAGCGTGTGAGCATTGGGGAACTTGGGGGAGATGCCGACTCGCTGCTGAGAGTCGTTGACGGCCCCTTCGTTAGGATCACATACGATGATGCCATAGCGATTTTGGGTCGGCGCGGAATCGCAGTCGTGAGGGGGGATGATCTCGGCGTGCGAGAGGAGAGGGCAATTATCGAGGAATGCGGTGGCAGGGCCACGTTTGTGTCTATGCATCCATGTGATGTGAAGTTTTTCAATATGGAGCGAACTGAGGGAGGCTGCTGCTATTCGTTTGACCTGTTGTTACCGCCGCTCGGAGAGACCGCCGGCGGGGGGCTCCGGGCAAAGCGGGTTGAGGACTTGAGGCGGTATTTGGACACATCTAAGGTCGGTGCATTCATACGAGAGCACGGCGTGATTGGATCGGAAGCGTTCGATCAGTACTTTGCGTGCTTTGAGGACGCGGATGTTCCGCTCCGGGCAGGCTTCGGGATTGGTTTTGAGCGATTTGTTGCGTTTATTATCAGGGCATCTGACATTGTACAGACCGTCTTCTATCAAACGATGCGTCCGTGACGGGGGTGTGCTGGTTCACCGACAATTGGAGTCCAAGGTCCCTCGCCTTAGCTATAGTCCACCGCCTTTCGGGCTTTGCGTTCCGTTAGGCTCGATTATCCTCCCAAAACCGCCCTTGTCAAGGCCAGCACAGACCCTCCTGATGCTCCCCCACGCGCCTGACCCGGCCGCGGGCGGTCCGGGCCGCAGGCCACGGAGGCGTTTGATCAGGTCGGCGATCTTGGTCTTCGGTCCCACGACGTGCATGCGATAGATGTACGGGTCGCGGCCGGCGTGGGCGCAGTGGGCGACGCCGGGGGGGATGGTGCCGAAGAGCTTTTCCAGTTCGCGGTCCTCCACCCGGCGTCGTGGTCTGCTTTCACAAGGCGAAGCGTTGGGTAAGCATGCCGAAATTGGTAAGATCGCGTGATGCCATACCACCGACTGCTTAAAGAGGTGCGGTGATGCGGTTGCTCAGACCGAGAACGTTGTCGGGCGGCGTATCTTTTGCCGCCACGAAGGCGGCGACGATGGCTGTGCCTATCGAGACGTTGTCTCCGCGGGAGACGCTGCGCGTGCCGCTGTGGGTTCCACCTTACTCTGCCGATGGTGACGCCCTGCAGTGTGCTGAGAACGAGAGCGACGCCGCGGGCCGGTCGACCGGACCGCGGATGGAATTGCTCGTCCAGAACGGGGATCATGGGACCGCCGGTCAGTTGGTGGCTCGGGCGCGCTCCGGCGTGCCCGCGTGGGCGCGGGTCTTCGCGCCGATCTCCGGCGTGATCGGGGAACCGGTGTGGGTGGAGAGTGCCTTCGGGTTCTCCATCCCAGCTATTGAGTTAAAACCGCATGGAGAGCCGTCGGACGGGGGCCTCTCGCCGGCTCAAGCGGGCCGGCCTCCGCCGGAAGCCTTGCTCGATCGCCTTGCCGCATGGGGGATCGCCGTTGATCCCGATTCTTCCAGGACGCCGGGGGGGACACCGCTGGAGTACCTGATCGTTAACGGCCTGGAGACCGCGCCTTATGCCACCGCGCGCACCCGGACGCTGCTCGAGCACGCCCCGGCTCTGATTGATGCCGCAGGTCGTGCGGGAGAAGCCCTCGGAGTGCCTGAAGTCCATTTCGTGGTGGATCGCACCATGAGTAAGTTGGCGGGAGTCCTTCGCTGCCAAGCCCGGGGTACGCCGGTGACCATCGTGCCGCTCCCAAACTCTTATCCACAGTCCCACCCACGGTTGCTGTTCCGAGCGGTGACTGGAAGGAATCTCCCGCCGGACCGGACAACACGCGATGGAGGTGCCTGGATCATCGGAACGTGCGAACTGTGGGACATCCAACGCGCCCTGACCGGCGGCGGTCCGCCGGTCTTTCAGACGCTCACCGTGGCCGGCGACGCCGTGCAACGGCCGGGGAACTACCGCGTCCCGTTGGGCACGTCGGTCGGGGCGATCCTGGGGCGTGTGGGGCTCCGCGTAGCTCCCGCGCGCATCGTACTGGGCAACACGCTGACCGGGACAGCCGTCAGGTCGCCGGACGCGGTGATCGTCCGCGGCGTCGAAGGGTTGTATGCCTGGTCGCCGGCGGCGGTGCCGGACCGCGACCCGACCGGCTGTCTGCGCTGCGGCTTTTGCATCGAAATCTGCCCGGTGGGCATCGACCCGCGGGGCGTGTTCCACGCCGTGGAGCTGGGCCGTTGGGCGGACGTACCCGCTTGGGCGCCGCAAGTGTGTCTCGACTGCGGATTGTGTGACTACGTTTGTCCGGCGGCGCTCCCGTTGCTGCAGGCTCTGCGCGGTGCCCACGAACACAATCGGGGAGAGCATGGTCCATGACGGCGGTCCCCTCGGCTATCGGCCGACTGTCTCAAGCGCAGCCGCCCCATCTGCACAGCGGCTTGACGCCGGGCGGTATCAGCCGGGCGTTTCTCCTGGCCACCTTCCCGGTCCTCGCCGCCGGACTGGTCCTCTATGGAAGAAGCGCGGCCGGCGTATTATTTTTCGCCGTCCTGGGCGGCGTGATCGGCGAAGTCGTGGTGTTTCATGTCGTCCCGCGAGGACCGCACCGCGACCTGGGATACGCCGTCCTCACCGGTCTCCTGCTCGGCCTCACGTTACCGGTGACGGTGGCTTGGCACATCCCCTTTCTCGGCGGGCTGGCCGCTGTGGGCGTGGGCAAGGGATTGTTGGGCGGGTTGGGCAATTACCTCTGGCATCCGGCGCTGGTCGGTCGGGCCGCGCTACAGTTGCTCTTCGGTCCCCAATTGGCCCCGGAACGTTGGCCGGTTCTGGCGCGGGAGCACCTGTGGTCCGGCACGCTTCACGCCGGGGTCGCGGCTCCGTACTACCGCGGATATCTGTGGAGCCGTCCGCCGGGCGGCATAGATGCCTGGGCCTTGCATCGCCCGCTCGATGACCTGATCGTTGCCTTTGCGACGCCGTTGCGCGGCGGCGGTGTTTCCGGGTCCGGGTGGTTGGAGCTGTTCCGCGATCATCTGCCGCCGTGGCGCGACACCCTCTGGGGCACGGTGGGCGGCGGGATCGGGGAGACGTGTACCGTCGCGTTGCTGCTGGGCGGATTGTACCTGATGTATCGCGGGTTCCTGCGGTGGCAGTCGGTCGCCGCCGCGCTCGGCGCCGTCACGGTGTTGTCAGCCGTGCTCCCCATCCGCCTTGACGATCACCTCGCCTGGTGGCCGCTGTGCTCCGTTGTGGACCCGTTTCCCGCCGGCATCGCCTGGGTTCTGTTTCACCTGACCGGCGGCGGCCTGCTGCTGAGCTGTCTGCTCCTGGCCGCCGATCCCATGACCACGCCGTTGACCGCGCGCGGGCACATCATTTTCGGCGCCGGGGTCGGCGTGTTCACCATGGCGGCCCGGTGGTTCGGCCTCACGCCGGGCGACAGTTACTGGGCCATCCTGGCGATGAACACCCTCGTGCCCCTGATCGACCGGTGGACCCACCACCGCAGACCACTCCTGTAGGCATGCCCGGTCAAACTGCGCTTCGGGATTCCTCCGAAGCCGACGCCGCACCCGCTGCCAAGGCAACGCTACACGGGGCGGTCTGGGTTGGCTCGGCCCCGATCATGACGTACAATGATGTTTATGGAGCCTCTGGTGAGCATCGAAATCCCGCGTGAAAGAATCGCAGCGTTTTGCTCTACGCGTCACATCCGGAAGCTGGGGCTTTTTGGTTCGGTACTGCGCGACGATTTCCGTCCGGATAGCGACGTCGATGTGCTGATCGAATTCGAGCCCGGCAAAACTCCAGGCTTCTCTTTCATAAGTATTCAGGAGGAACTCTCGGGTCTGTTTGGGCGGCCCGTCGACTTGGTGACCTTCAGGGCCTTGAACCCCCGGATTCGGGACCGCGTCTTGGCAAGCATGGCGGTACTCTATGACCAAGGATGACCTGGTCTACGTCGGTCACATGTTGGACTGCGCCCGCAAAGCACGGGCGATGGTCACCGGTAAGGACCGCGCCGCCTACGACGCGGATGAAACCCTCCGCCTGGCCCTGGCTCATCTGATACAGGTCATCGGTGAGGCCGCCCGGCGGGTCGCCCCGGAGTTCCGTGCCGCACATGCGCAAGTTCCGTGGGCGGAAATCGTGGGTACGCGACACAAGATCGTTCACGACTACATGGACGTGGAAGATGACGTGCTGTGGAGCGTAGTTGCCGACGACCTGCCCGAGTTGATTCGGCAGCTCGCGCGTATCGTTCCGCCCGGTGCCAGACCATAAACCCGAGAGCCGTGACCTCCCGCCGGAGCATCTCCATGAGCGATCCGGTTCTGGCTGGACCCGTATGAATCATGGAGTCGGTTGCCACCACGCACGGGCGTGGATAGATTGTTATCTCGCAGACATTCTTCCGGGGAAGTGTGGCTCATGAGCAACCGCAACAACGACAAACCGAAAGGTCTTTACGACTTCGCCATCGAGGCCAAGTGGCAGCGCTTCTGGGAGAAGCAGCGGACCTTCGCCGTGGGCAATCCCGGCGATCCCGGCTTCGACGCCACCAAACCCAAGTGCTACGTGCTGGACATGTTCCCCTATCCCAGCGGAGCGGGGCTGCACGTCGGGCACCCGCTGGGCTACTGCGCCACCGACATCTACTGCCGCTACCAGCGCATGTGCGGGTTCAATATCTTGCACCCCATGGGCTATGACGCCTTCGGGTTGCCGGCGGAACAATTCGCCATCGAAAGCGGCGTTCACCCGGCCGTCACCACCCAGCAGAACATCGACACCATGCGCCGGCAGTTCAAGATGTTCGGCTTCAGCTACGACTGGGAGCGGGAGGTCCAGACCTGCGTGCCGGAATACTACGGGCACACCCAGTGGATTTTCCTGCAGATGTTCAACAGTTGGTACGACGAAGCCCACCGGTGGATCGACTACCGGGGTCGCACCTGCACGGGCCGAGCCCGCCCTATCGACGATCTCCGCATGATGCTCGAACTGGGGCAAGTGGGGGTGGACGAGGCCTACGGGCTGGTCCGCGATCCGCAGCGCACGCCGCACCGCAAGTGGCCTGAGTTGAATGAGCGCGAAAAGCGTCGGGTGATCGACCGCCAGCGGTTGGCGTTCATTGACGAGGTCCCGGTGAATTGGTGTCCGGCCTTGGGCACCGTGCTGGCCAACGAGGAGGTCACCAACGAAGGCCGCAGCGATCGTGGCGACCATCCGGTCTTCCGCCGGCCGCTGCGCCAATGGATGCTGCGGATCACCAAGTACGCCGACCGCCTGTTGCAGGACTTGGACTTGCTCGATTGGCCCGAGCCCATCAAGCTCATGCAGCGCAACTGGATCGGGCGGAGCACCGGGGCGGAGGTTGATTTTCCCATCGTGTCCGGCGGACCGGAGGCGCCGGTGCTCGACGACGAGACTGCTTGGCGCCGACGCCGCGCGGAGGGCCGATTCCCCGCCCAGCCCGAAGACTACACCATTCGCGTCTACACGACCCGCCCCGATACGCTCTTCGGCGCCACCTATATGGTGCTGGCCCCGGAGCACCCCCTGGTCTCCAGGATCACGACGTCCGACCGACGCGCCGCGGTGAACGCTTACGTTGAGAAAGCGGCCCGCAAGTCCGACCTCGACCGTACCGCCGACACCAAGGAAAAAACCGGCGAGTTCACCGGTGCTTACGCCCTCAATCCGGTCAACGGAGCCAAGATTCCCATCTGGGTCGCCGACTACGTCCTGATGGGCTACGGCACCGGGGCGATCATGGCTGTCCCCGCCCACGACACCCGCGACTTCGAGTTCGCCAAGGTCTTCGGGCTTCCGGTCGTAGCCGTCGTTCTGCCGGATAGCGACTGGCTCTGCGGGCAATTGATTTACCAGCGGTTTGACTTTGAACAGGCCGAGCGAACCCAGCGGACGCGCGTTCTGGAATTGCTGGCCCAGGGCACGGTGAGCACGGCCAGCACCCTGAACGTTACCGGGCTGAACATCATGACCAGCCTCGATGGCGACCCGGCCTGGACCGACCAGGTGGCCATCCCGTTTTTCACGAATCATCCCGACCTTTTGCTGGAGGCGTTCACCGGCGACGGAATCGCCGTCAACTCGGGCCGATTCGATGGTCTGTCCACCGCCGAATTCAAAGCGCAGATCACCGCGTGGCTGGCGGAGAACGGGCTAGGCCGGGCGGCCGTCAACTACAAGTTGCGCGACTGGATCTTCAGCCGCCAGAAATACTGGGGCGAGCCTATCCCCGTCCTGCACGGCCCCGATGGCGAATGCGTCGCCCTGGACGAATCCGAGCTGCCCCTCGAGCTGCCGCCGATGGAGGACTTCAAGCCGACGCCCGCGGCGGAAGACGCCGACACCCTGCCCGAGCCGCCGCTGGGTCGGGCCAAGGACTGGGTCACGGTCCAGCGCAACGGCAAGACCTACCGCCGCGACCTGAACACCATGCCGCAGTGGGCCGGCTCGTGCTGGTATTACCTCCGCTACCTCAGCCCGAAGGACAAGATCCGTGGCTGGGACATGATGGCGGAAAAATACTGGATGCCGGTGGACGTGTATGTCGGCGGGGCCGAGCACGCCGTCCTGCACTTGCTCTACGCCCGTTTCTGGCACAAGGTGCTCTACGACCTGGGCCACGTGTCCACCTCCGAGCCGTTCGCTAGGCTCATCAACCAGGGCATGATCCAGAGCTTCGCCTACGAGGACCGCCGCGGGGCCCTGGTGACGGCCGACCTGGTGACGGAAGGGGAGGACGGATCGTTCACGCATCGGGACACCGGCGAGCCGGTTACGCAGATCGTCGCCAAGATGAGCAAGGCCCTCAAGAACGTGGTCAATCCCGACGACATCATCGCCCAATACGGGGCGGACACGTTTCGGTTGTACGAGATGTACATGGGCCCGATCGAAGCCTCCAAGCCCTGGAACACCCGCGACGTGCCCGGTTTGTTCAAGCTGATAAACCGGATATGGCGGCTGGTGATCGACGAGCAGACCGGCGAGCTTTCGCCCGCTCTGGTGAATACGGAGGCGGACGGCGAAACGCTGCGTATCCTCCACAAGACCATTAAGAAGGTCGGCGAGGATATTGAGCAGTTCAAGTTCAACACGGCCATCGCGGCGATCTTCGATTTCGTCAACGCGCTCACGCCCGCCAGGCAGCGGCCGCGGAGCGTCATCGAGCCGTTCGTGCTGGTCATTTCGCCCTTCGCTCCGCACTTGGCCGAGGAGCTGTGGCATCGCCTGGGCCACCGCCAATCGCTGTCCTACGAACCCTGGCCGCGATATGACCCCGAACTGGCCAAGGATGAGCAAGTCGAGGTGGCCGTCCAGATCATGGGCAAGGTCCGCTCCCGGATCATGGTGCCCGCCGACGTAGATGACCGGCAGATGGAAACGGCGGCCCTCGCCGACGAACGCATCCAGCGCGAGCTGGCCGGCAAGACCGTCCGCAAGGTCATCGTCGTCAAAGGCCGCCTGGTCAACATCGTGGCGAGTTGAGGCGGCAGTCAGTGGCCCGGCGCCACGATGGCGTCCCCGGGCTTCCGCAGGGCCTCTTGCGCCACGCATCGGGCGCGGCACGTGGTCGGACCGCACCACCGGCCTTGCAAGGGCCGGCGCCCTGCCTTATGCTGCCGGCACGTTGACCGATGGCGCCTGGCGGAGCCTTCTCGTCGGCAGGAGAGTGGCCACGTCCTGAACTGCGGCGGTCGAGGGGCGAGACGCCCGGCGGACCGCTTTTGAACCAGGAGCGGCGACGTGTGATGCGGAAACCATATATTGATATCTGCATAAATAATGCAATAGTCAGGGTAAAAAGGGGGGGCAACTCCGATTGG
>JBGPAW010000055.1:0-13714 GCA_041480905.1 Phycisphaerae bacterium | reverse complement strand
TCGACGAACTATCGGTGGCACTTCACCATACCCTCCGGCATTTGCGTCGGTCCCAAGCCAAGCTCCGGTGGTGCGTTCACCAATCGGAGTTGCCCCCCCTTTTTACCCTGACTATTGCATTATTTATGCAGATATCAATACGTTCGGATTCCCGCTCCTGCTGAGCGCGGCAACCCTGATGCGCCCCAAACGTTGGCACATTCTGTTACTCGGAAGTTTTGCCGTCAGCGTAGCCCAGCAGACGTACGTCGGCGGAGATACCGTACCTTTGAGCAGGTTTGTCATTCCGACGAGCCTCGGCCTGTTGGTCCTCGCCGGAGAAGGTATCCATCGCGCCACGAGCTTGTTCATGCTGAGTCGGACCCATGTGCGGGGAACCATAGTTCGCGCCGCGTTGGTGCTGCTCGGTATCGTGGCCATCAACGCCAGATTCTGGGACGAGGCGTTGCTGATGGCTAAGGCACTCGATGTCCCCACGCATCTCACCAGCGTGCGCTACGTACACGCGGTTAACAAGATTGCAGACGCCAATGCTAGCGTAGCGGTCGTGGCGGCTGGCGCCTTCCCCTATTTCTCTCGACGACAGTGTTTTGATGAGTTCGGCAGATGCGATCCTCACATCGCACGCCTCCGCGCTGATCCTCGGTTTCCACGAGCCGGACACAACAAAATGGACTTAGTCTATACCGTGTCTACTTACAGACCGGATATCGTCCTCCATGCCGTCGATACCGTGCATCCGGAATTCTTCAGGTACTATCGGCCGATCGCCGTCGAAGTGGACGGCACTGAAATGGCGTTCTGCGTTCGCAAAGGCAGCCCTAAAGTTCACGGTGGAAGGCCGGTGGACTGGCGGACGCTTGCCGATCACCTCAACGCAGATGTTCGTTAAGGTAAACTGGCCCACGATGAACTCATGTTTGCCAGCACAGGGTCGTCGATGGCGCCGGCCGCCCCAAAACCCATCAAGGCCAGAGCGATGATGAGGTAGGTGAAGTGGTACCAGGTCATCACGCTGAAAATACGCGTCAGGGCGATCTCGATGAGCAGGACGCTCATGGCCAGCAGGAACACAGCCGCCGACAGACCCTTGGGCAGACGGTGCGGAGTAGGCCCGCTCATGGGGTAGGCTCCTTAAGGTAAGCCGACGCGGTATACGCGGGCTTCCGGAGAATCGAACAACCGCTCGAAGTACGCCGGATCATCGAATTTCTCCACGTGGGACCACCGCCTTCGTTCCAGGCTGCCGAGCAGCACGTGCGTGACCCCGATGCGCCTGAACAACTCCGCGGACTCGCGGGCCGAATCGGTCTCGGCGGCCCGTTCGACGAGGCGGACGGCTTCGTGCATCTGGTGGACGTCCCGCGGGCGAAAGACGTTCACCTCGGGATCGTCCGGCGACATCACGCCCACTTGCCGGTTCATCAAGGGGATGGCACCCATCCGCAGCCCGCCTTCCGCCCAGAAGGGATCGATCTGAACCACCGCCCCGCTGGGCAATTGCTCGCGGATGAACCGGATCGCCGCCGAGTCGCCGTGGAGCGGATTAGACAGAACGAACCGGCGCAGAGCCATCATGGGGACCTCGAACAACCCCACCGGAAGTCCGAGGATAACCCCCACGCCGACCAGCGCAGCGACCACGCGCCGCTGACCCGGAAAGCGGACCTCCGTCAACGACCAGCCCAGCGGGTTCCACCAGCGCCGCGCCGCCTCCGTGGAGCGAACCAGCGCCCCCGCCAGCATGGCGCTCAGGGCCATGGAGGGAAACAGCCCGATCTTGAACGAGTAGTCCACCTTGTGGATGCTGCTGTGGAAGGTGAGGAAAAGCACGACGCCCAAGACCGAGGCGATGATCAGCAGCGCGCCCCCCGCATTACGCCAAACGGCTCGCCATACCACGCTCGGCACCAGAATCAGAGCCAGAAACCGAATGCCGTATTCCAGGAAAAAAATCCACGGCAGATCGACCAGATTGGCCCATGCTCCCGGGGGCAGCAAGCGACCCAGCAGGGCGAACTCGTATCGCCTCCACGACGCCGTCAGCCCGCCTTCGTACCGTTGACTCATCTCCCAGTAGTGCAAGCCCTGAAGGGCCATCAGGACCAGGCCGATGCTTACCACCCCCGCCAGACCAGCCAACCATCGGCGGCGGCGGTCCCGTTCGACGCCGACGAGCTGGACACAAACCCAGATCATGGCGGCGGGAAACACCGTCATGGCCAGGTAAACGCTGGTGCCGAACAAGGACGCGCTCAACAGCGGCCCCAGGACGATCCACCACCGGGCCCGCGGGCGGATCGAGAGCAGCCAGACGGCCACCAGAAAGATCACCAGCCCCAGCAGGTGCTGCGGGCACCAGAGCATCTGGGTGGCGAAGTTGTGTACCCGCCATTCGACCGGGGCCCAGGCGTCGAGAATGATCACCGGTTGATGAACCTTCCACACGTGGTAGATCGTGGGTAGCAAATCGAAGCCGCCCACCAGGGTGGCGCACAGCACGGCGAACAAGGCCGAGCCGCGCCGCCCGGTCCACGAGCGGGTCAGGACATAAACCAGCCCCATCACCGCCGCCGCCACCAGCGCGGCGAAGAGGGCGAAGGCCGCTTCGATCCCGACGGCAGACCTGGTCAGAAGACGCGCCGTGGCCGGCAAGAGATAGAAGAAGTGATAGTAATAATAGGGGCCGGCGCTGGCGTCGGCGTAGTAGATACTATGGAGCGGAAGATGGTCATGCTCCAGCGAGTACATCACCGCGTGATGCTTGATGTAATCCCGCGGGGAGGCGGGCAGCATCTCGCCCCGCCACTGGGTCGGCCAGTGGACGAACAAGATCGCCGCCCCTATCCACACTAACGTCCCTGCGAACAGAACCGCGCCGCGGCGGTCCTCGAAGAAGCCGCGCGCTGCGCTAGGAGACGACGTCGGACCGGTCCGGGGAAGAAGCAGCAGGAGGAGGAGCACTCCACACCAGATCAGCAGCATGCCCCCAGGGTCGTGTACGCGTTGCCAGATGACATCGAGCAACACCGGGGTGACGGACAACGAGAGAGCCACGGCTCCCACCAGGCGGTCTCCCGGGTGATTCTCGTGAGCAATGCCCAGGCTCCGCAACAGAAATCTTCCGGGAAGATAGGTGAGCAGCAAAGCGGCGGCGGGAAAACTCACCCAAGAAAGAGGGATCTGCGTCGCCGCGGCGCAGAGAGCGATGAACCCTAGTCCGGAGAGGCGACCGGCCGAAGAAAGTGGTGGTTTCAGCATCGGCTTCTACCGCAAGGCGATGATGCGGCATATACCGGGGGCGGTCCGCACGGCCGCGCTGCGAGCGACCATACGCCGGGCTCTCCGAGGGGTCAAGTCGGGGGCGAGCCGCGTTGCTGATTCCCCGCTGGCCGCTATACTTCGCCCAGGCGACCGGTAGCGATCAACGCAGAAGGGATGCTCTCGTGTCGGGGCGAAGTCGGGTATATTCACGCGGGCCGTGGCTCTTAGCGGTCCTGGAGATAGGGCACGCGGCGGTCCCGCTGGCTGCTCAAGTCGCCATTGACGGCGGACGCGAGCCAACCAACCCGTATAAATACACTTGGACCCTAACCAACCACGGATCGAAAAACATTACCTACCTGGAGATTCCGCACTTTCTCGGAGTGGGCTTTGAAGCCCCGCCGCACTGGACCTACGAGATCACCGAACAGGTCGTAGAGGGAAAGCCCGTGACCACGGGGGTGGTGCGCACGCGGCCGCAATCGCCCTGGTATGCCCTTCGACCAGGTCAATCCGCGGAGTTCAGTCTGACGGTAGCCGTCGTCGCTAACCCGCCCGCTCCGCGATCCGGTACGGTGAAGATCGGTTTCGCCGACGATACCGTTGACACGATCGCTGGGGTGGAGGTTCCCTGCCCCGTGCCGTGGCTGCAACGGCACGCCCTGCTCCTCGAGCTCGGTGCCATGTTCGCCCTGTTTCTGCTGGTGCAGGCCCTCCGTAGCCGGAGAAAGAAAAAGCGTGACCTAGCGCCCACCCCGGCCTCGGCGGGCTAGCCGACCCCCCGATCCGAACCGCGACCGGGTGCACCGCTCGATTCTGGCCATCATGCGGCTCGGGTCTCCCAGAATGCCACCCCATCTCTCCCCTTCGTATGACTCACCTGTACAATACCCTGTGGAACCTGACAGACGTTTCGGTAAGACCCCCCAAGGGCAGGAGCCGGATGGATGTCCAAGGATACATCGATTCCCGATGGTACCGGTCTGATTGCGCTTGATCCCTGGCTGGAGCCTTACGCCCACGCCCTGCGCCACCGCTACGACAATTACCGCGCGACGTTGGCGCGCGTCCGCGAGGCCTTCGGGTCGTTAGAGGGGATCAGCCACGGACACGAGTACTTCGGTTTCTCCCGCGGAGAACAAGACGGCCGACCGGGCGTCTGGTACCGCGAATGGGCCCCCGGGGCCCACACGCTGCACTTGACCGGCGACTTCAACGGCTGGAACCGCCAATCCCATCCGCTCGCCCGCGACGAGTTCGGCGTGTGGAGCATCTTCCTCCCCGACGAGGTATATGCCTCGAAACTCGTCCACGGCAGTTACGTCAAGGTCCACGTGGTAGCCGTCAACGGCGCCATGGACCGCATCCCGGCCTACATCCGTCGCGTCGTGCAGGACGAGCAGACCAAGGGTTTCAACGGCCAATACTGGTGTCCGCCGGAGCCGTTCCGCTGGACCCATCCGGTCCCGCCGCTCGACGGCGCCTTGCGGATTTACGAGGCCCACGTGGGCATGGCCCAGGACGCCGAGAAAGTCGGCACCTACCGCGAGTTCACCGCGAACGTGCTCCCACGCATCGCCGGCCTGGGCTACAACGCGGTGCAGCTCATGGCCGTCATGGAGCATCCCTATTACGGCTCGTTTGGATATCACGTGAGCAACTTCTATGCGGCCTCCTCGCGGTTCGGCACCCCGGAGGACCTGAAGACCTTGATCGACACCGCCCACGGCCTGGGTCTCCGCGTCCTCCTGGACCTGATCCACAGTCACTCGGTCAAGAACATCCACGACGGGCTGAACCAGCTCGACGGCACCGAGTACCAGTATTTCCACGCCGGCCCCAAGGGCCGCCACGACGTGTGGGACTCCCTCATCTTCGACTACGGCAAAATGGAGGTGCTGCGTTTTCTGCTCAGCAACATCCGCTTCTGGCTGGAGGAATACCACTTCGACGGGTTCCGCTTTGACGGCGCAACGGCGATGATGTACCTCCACGGTGGGCTGGGCGGCGGCTGGCACTCCTACGACGACTACCTCATCCACAACATCGACGAGGAGGCCGTCGCCTACCTGCAACTGGCCAACCAACTCGCCCACCACCTCCGCCCCGACGTCATCACCATTGCCGAGGACGCCTCCGGCATGGTCGGTCTGGCCCGCCCGGTGGACGAAGGCGGGCTGGGGTTCGACTATCGCCTGGCCATGGGCCTCCCCGACTACTGGATCAAGGCGCTCCGCGACCGGCGCGACGAAGATTGGAGCATGGGCGAAATCTTCCAGATGCTGCTCAACCGGCGCCCAGGCGAAAAGCACGTCGCCTATGCCGAAAGCCACGACCAGGCCCTGGTCGGCGACAAGACCATCTCCTTCTGGCTGATGGACGCCGACATGTACTGGCACATGAAGCAGGGCAGCCGCAACCCGATCATCGACCGCGGCATCGCTCTGCACAAAATGATTCGCCTGGTCACTTTCGCCCTGGGTGGCGAAGGGTATCTGAATTTCATCGGCAACGAGTTCGGCCACCCGGAGTGGGTCGATTTTCCGCGGGCGGGCAACGGGTTTTCGTACCAGTACGCTCGCCGCCAATGGTCCCTGGTGGATCATCCCGATTTGCGCTACCGCTTGCTGAACAACTTCGACCGCGCCATGCAGGGCCTGGACCGCCAATACCGCATCCTCACCGATCCGTTCATCCAAGCGCTGCACATGAGCGACGACCAGAAGGTGCTCATCTTTCGCCGCGGACCGATGGTGTTCGTGTTCAACTTCCATCCCCAGGCGTCGTATACCGACTATCGCTTCGGCGTGCCCGATCCGGCCGATTATCGGGTGGTGCTCAACACGGACGACGAACCGTTCGGCGGATTCGGCCGCGTCCCGGGGGGTCAGGTCTACCCGATGCAGCGGGTGCCGTGCTATGGCCGCGAGCAGAGCATCCAGCTTTACATGCCCTCGCGGACGGCCCAAGTGCTGGCCCCAACGCGCCTCGAACCGAACCGCGACCGTTAGAGCCCGAGAGAAAATCTCCTTGACACGCATGGTCTTCTCCGAGGCATGGACACGACTATGCTTTTTCGTATCCGTCCGGTGAACCACGTGGCGGCAAGGCGACCGGGCGGACAACCCCTCACCGGGGGCTGCTCGTCCGGTTCGGAAGCGGGCTTCAAACGCGCTTCCCAGGCGGTTTGAGGCTCGCTGAACTCTTCTTTTTTTCTACGGCGGCAAAATTTGACTTGGGTCCCGTTCCCAGGGCCCAGAAATGGCTACCTGACCCCGCCCAAGCGGCTCTGGGCGGGTCGCAAGCCGCGCTCCTCGGACCGTCTCAAGCGCGTCCGTGACACTTTAGGCGGGGCGTTCTTGGCCCCAATGGGGCCCAAGACCGTAGCCACGGGTGGAGTCCGCCGCAGGCGGACGCACGTCTGGACAGGTTCGAGCACCCGACCCGAGTATGCCCGGTGCATCTCCGCGGCGGTGTGCCCCGCCCACCGCTCTCGGTGGTGGATGGCCCCGTCACGGAGCCAGTGCACGCTGAGCAACACAGCGTCGAAGCGACCCGTATCGAGGAATGCGAGGATACGGTCCATCAGGTCGGGTTGGTAGCAGACTTCAATTCCCCGACCAATCTCGATGCGCCCGCCAAACTCTTCCTGGAGAATAGCGAGGTCCGCACCGTACGTCTCGTCGTTGTAGCGGCACGTCGGCCAATCCTCGGGGTGAGTGTCGTAGTGCTCGGTGAAGGTGAGCCCGCGCAGCCCCACCTCCAACGCCCGCAGGGTGTTGTCCCGCGGAGGGGAGGCGCAATCGAACGAGTGCCACGAGTGAAGGTGCTGGTCATAGAGGCGAGCTACAGTAAGAAGCAATTCTCCTACCTGCTGTGCGGGTCCTCAGTCGTGTGCAGCGCGCGCTCGTTGCTGCAATAACCCGACAAGGCTCCGAGAGCAGCGGTCAAGCAGTTCTTGCTCAACCTCTCATTCGCTCTCGCCCAGGTCAAGAACTCCTCGATGGCCCGACGGTGCGTCTGGCGACCGGCCCACTTGTCAAGCCAATGACACCGATATTCCTCCGCCTCTTTCTCAGATATAAGGCCGCTCCGGTGCAGGTTCCAGATGTGTCTGAGTTTTCTTCGGAGCCGGTAGTTCGAGTTTGTATACAGCCCCCCCACAGAAAACGCTAAGACCACGACCCCTGCCAGGCCGCGCTCCCCGGGTCGCTGTAGATGCCTCGCGACATCCAGCGCGTGGGACGTGAGCGTCGCGCCGGTAAATGAAAGATCGACAAGCAAGAGATAACCACCCAGGAATAGCCCCGCTACGCAGGCGATACGGCTACCACTGTTTATTAGTTTAATAATATACTTGATTAGACTTGGAAACGACATCAGACACCTCGATGCATCAGACTATCACGGCACCGGGTGTACCTAGCTGAGGTCATTCGCACAAAGTAGAGCCCTTCCTTGCTCGCCGTGTTCCGCCTAGTCCACGTGCCGGAGGGACGCGTCGAGATGCCTTGGACTTGCGTACCACAGCCATATGGCGCCCGCTGGCGCCGCCAAACCAAGGATGGCGGCGGATCCCACAAGAGAGCCTGCAACAAAGCTTCGCAAAAACCCCTCGCCAGATACGGGAGTCGCAAGCATAGCGTACCCCGCTCCGAGAACGACACCGACGGCGCCGACACTGACCGCAAGGTCGACTAGCAATCTCAAGACGCGACGCGAGCGTTCCAGCGATTTGATCGCTCGCCTCTGGGCAGCCGCCAATTGCCTCCTCGCCATGAGGCGCCGATAGTAGTATACGGGTTTCCGCATAATCCTGACTCTGTCAGCGGCCTCAGGATTCTCAAAGACTACGGACTTCTTCTGGTCGGAGGTGAGCAAAAGACCGTCGATATCGGTCGCCTTGTCGAAGAAGGCTCCCTCGACATCCGAGAGGGTCAAATCACAGTACGAAAGATCTGATTCGACAAATTTGGTGCCCTTGAAACTCGCGTTTATAAGACGAACGGTAGAATCGATGCGCACTTGCCGAAAAGTTGAGTCAGGGAACCTGCTTTCAGCCAGCGTGGACTCGCGGCCGAACACCGTGTCGCAGATTACTGAGTTGGTGATTGTTACTTCGTCGAACGATGAATACTTAAAATCGCAGTACTTCAGCTTGCAGTCCTTAAACGTTGCGTTACGAAAAACACACCGACGAAATATGGAACCTGTCCACTCAGAATTCAGGAACTCATCTCCTATGAACTTAATGCCATAGAATTGTGCGCCGAAGAAGCTGGTATACCTAAATACCTTATTATGAAGGCCCCCCAGATTCCTCGACCGAAACGTGACCTCAATAAGTGATCTGTTGTCAAATTCTTCGGATGCGTTGAGCTCCTTACGCAACGCTGCCCACCAGTCTCCAATGCGGTCGCTGAAAGTTGCCAATGTATGTGTCCAGCAATACTCTGACGCCCAGATTGCTCGTTGGTCACAGTTCATAGATTGACAAGGCTGGCCGGGCTTAATGCTTGGCGCGCAAGCCAGCACGCTGTTGCGGAAAGGGTTGTTGATTCTGATTACTGTTTCCATGGCGTCTTCCTTGGGTTGGTTTCCAGTCGCGGCCCGAACAATCGAGTGGGAACTTACCCCTCAAAGCACGACAGCGTGCTGCAACTCCCCTCTGGGATCGAACCTTGCTCTCTAGCTCGATGCAGACCGCACGCCCCTCCAACACCGTGCACACAATCCGCTCAGCGGAACGGCGGAGCCAACGCCCCAGCGTGGTCACCATCCGGGTCATCCCTCGATTGTAAGGTTATTGGACACGCGTTTCAAGCCCTCAGGTTCTGCTCCATGCACGGGCGCGCCCGACACGGAGGCCCATACCGCCCTCCCTATATCGGCCGACCAGTACGCCCGCGGCCAACGCATTTCGGAACGCAGACGAGCAGAACCTGCGCGCCACGGCTTAGGGGCACTGTAATGCAGGAGAAGGTGTTGTCAAGCGACCGGTGGAGGAATTCTACAGCGACGGCGGGAACGCCGCAAGCCCAGGTTGTCGCATCGCTGCCCTCACCCGACGCCCATGGCAACGGTTGCAACGGTTGAGAGGGGTGCGCCGACGCTACGGCCGGTGGGCAGTAGTCAGAACACGATTTGTGCCCATCACCCCTGCGTGCGAAGGACTGGAAACATCACGCACTCCCGGCGCCCATGTGATCCTCGTGTCACATCGCCCCAGGCCCAGCCTGCCAGCTTGGCAGCCCAAGCGGGGACGCCACGAAGGCAAGATAACCCGTAAATATATATAAAACAATAGGTTGAGACAATTTCTGGATTCCGCGAGGAGGGGCATACGCGTTGCAGGAGTTGGAGAGGGGGAGGTTGCGCCCGGCGTCCGACCGGACGTAGCCTGCCTACCCAATAAGGAGATTGTCCGTGTCAAAGATCATCGGTATCGACTTGGGAACCACCAATTCGGTCGTGGCCATCATGGAGGGCGACCAGCCCAAGGTGCTCACCAACGCCCAGGGCTCGCGGCTGACCCCCTCGGTCGTCGGCTTCACGGAGAAGGGCGAGCGTCTGGTCGGCCAGACCGCCCGCCATCAGCAGGTGACCAACCCGATCAACACGGTGTTCAGCATCAAACGTTTCATGGGCCGGCGGCACAACGAGGTCAGCAGCGAAGAGAAGATCGTCCCTTACAAGGTGGTCGGCGGTCCCGAGGAACTGGTCAAGGTCGAGGTCCGCGGCAAGCAGTACACCCCGCCCGAGGTCAGCGCCATGATCCTCCAGGACCTCAAGAAGACCGCGGAGGATTATCTCGGCGCCAAGGTGGACCGCGCCGTCATCACCGTGCCGGCCTATTTCAACGACTCGCAGCGTAAGGCCACCAAGGACGCCGGCGAGATCGCCGGCCTGAAGGTCGAGCGGATCATCAACGAGCCGACGGCGGCCTCGCTGGCCTACGGGCTGGAGATCAAGAAGGCCCAGAAGATCGCCGTGTTCGACCTGGGCGGCGGCACCTTCGACATCTCCCTCCTGGACATCGGCGACAACGTTTTCGAGGTGCTCAGCAGCAACGGCGACGGGCACCTCGGCGGCGACGACTACGACGAGGAACTCATCAAGTACGTCGCCGAGGAGTTCCGCAAGCAGGAGGGCATCGACCTCCGCAAGGACCCCATGGCCCTCCAGCGGCTCAAGGAGGCCAGCGAAAAAGCCAAGTGCGAGCTCTCCACCGTCAAGGAGACCACGATCAATTTGCCGTTTATCACCGCCGATCAGGCCGGCCCCAAGCACCTGCAGATGACCGTCACCCGCAGCAAGTTCGAGCAGCTCACCGAGCACCTCACCGAACGCTGTCGCAAGCCGGTCATGGAAGCCCTCCAGGCGGCCAAGATGACCCCGCGCGATCTCCACGAGGTCGTACTGGTCGGCGGGGCGACCCGCATGCCCGCGGTGCAGCAACTGGTCCGGGAGATTTTCGGCAAGGAGCCCAACAAGAGCATCAACCCCGACGAGGTGGTGGCCGTCGGGGCCGCCATCCAGGGAGCGGTCCTGGCCGGCGACAAGGACGACATCGTACTCCTCGATGTCACGCCCCTGTCGCTGGGCGTCGAGACCCTCGGCGGCGTCTCCACCGTCATGATCCCGGCCAACACCACCATCCCCACCTCCAAGACCGAGGTCTACTCCACCGCGTCCGACCACCAGACCGAGGTGACCATCCACGTGTTGCAGGGCAATCGCCCGATGGCCGCCGACAACCGCACCCTGGGGCGCTTCAACCTCACCGGCATTCCCCCGGCCCCGCGCGGCCTGCCCCAGATCGAGGTCACCTTCGACATCGACGCCAACGGGATCATCAGCGTGTCGGCCAAGGACAAGGCCACCGCCAAAGCCCAGTCCATCCGCATCGAAGGCTCGTCGGGTCTGTCCAAGGCCGAGATCGAGAAGATGAAGAAGGACGCCGAGCTGCACGCCGCCGAGGACATCAAGAAGAAGGACCTGGTCGAGGCCCGCAACCGTGCGGAACACCTGGCCTACGAGATGGAGAAGCAGCTCAAGGAGCACGGGGACAAGATCCCGGCCGACGAGCGCGGCAAGGTGGAGAGCGCCATTTCACGCCTGCGCGAGGTGGCCAAGGGCGACGACGCCGACGCGATCAAGAAGGCCGCCGACACGCTCATGGAAGCCTCGCAGACCATCGGCAAGATCATGTACGAGCAGGTCGCCCGCCAGCAGGCCGCCGCCGGCGCGGGTGCCGCCGGCGGCGCGGGTGCTGCCGGCCGCGGCGCCGCCGCTTCGGACTCCGGCGCCAAGAAAGACGACGACGTGATCGACGCCGAGTACGAAGTGAAGAAGTAGCGTGCGTCCTGCGCACCAATCGGCTGGGCACGGACCACCGATTTATGGATAGCCGCAAAGAGGCACAAGAAGCACAAGAGGAAGAAGACGGTAAGAATTCGGCCGGCCTGCCTTGAACATTGTCTCTGTCTTTCTTGCGCCTTTTGTGCCTTTTTGCGGCAAACCAGGAGATTCCGGACGTGCGGGACATCATGCGGCTCTGTGATGTGGTGCGCGAGACGGGGTTCGTCATCCACCGGTATTTGCGGCATGGGCATCTGGAGAAAGTGTACGAGAACGCTCTGACTCACCGGCTGAGCAAACTGGGTCTGGACGTGCGGCAGCAACACCCGCTTGTGGTCTACGACGAGGATGGTTTCGTACTCGGCGACTACTTCGTCGACTTGCTGGTGGAGGGCTGTCTGCTGGTGGAAATCAAGGCCTGCAAGGCCATCGCCGACGAGCATATTGCCCAGCTTCTGGGTTACCTGCGGGCCTCGCGGATCGAGCACGGCCTGCTCATCAACTTCGGCGCTCCGCGCTTCCAGATCAAGAAGTTCATCCTCTCGCGCGATCAGGGGGCACAGGATGCGGTGATTGAGTAGCCGCAAAAAGGCACAAGAGGCACAAAAAAGAGAATGAGAGAGCGGGTGGCATGGCCAAGCGGAGCGCGGGCATGTCACCCGGCCGGCACTTCCGCAGGATGTGGCCCAGGACGACCCCAAGTGCTGCGCGGTCACCAGTACTATTTGTTGCCTTTACGAATGCGCTCCGCCCGCCTCAACAATGATTCGGCTTCGGCCGTACGCCCGGTGGCCTTCAGCAATTTGGCATAATTCTCGAGAACAGTCGCCACGTCGGGATGGTCCGGCCCCAGGGCCTTCTCCAGGATCGCCAGCGACCGCTTGTACAGCGGCTCGGCCTGGTCGTACTTGCCCTGAGTCTTGTACAGCCCGGCCAGGTTGTTCAGGCTGACCGCCACGTCGGGATGGTCCGGTCCCAGCGCCTTCTCCTTGATCGCCAGCGACCGCCTGTATAGCGGCTCGGCCTGGTCGTACTTGCCCTGAGTCTTGTACAGCAGGGCCAGGTTGTTCAAGCTCTGCGCCACGTCGGGATGGTCCGGTCCCAGCGCCTTCTCCCTGATCGCCAGCGAGCGTTTGTGCAGCGGCTCGGCCTGGTCGTACTTGGCCTGAGCGTGATACAGTGCGGCCAGGTTGTTCAGGGTGGCCGCCACGCGGGGATGGTCCGGTCCCAGCGCCTTCTCCTCGATCGCCAGCGACCGCCTGTACAGCGGCTCGGCCTGGTCGTACTTGCCCTGAGTATCGTACAGCAAGGCCAGGTTGTTCAGGCTGGTCGCCATACGGGGATTCGAGGGTCCGAACTTTTCAGCCTCCGCGAGCGCAAGCTTGAGGAGCTTTTCGGCTTCGGGGTATCGACCGGCCTCGTAAGCTTTCCTCCCGTCCTGGCTATACGTCTCCCATATCGTCTCTTGGGCGGAGACGGGAGGAGACCACACCCCAATACAGATCAGCGCAGCGAGGATCGCGGGCGCGACTCGGTTCCGGCTGCGTTCCGCTGTCATGCGAAGCCTCCTTCGTCAATCCAGGTTACCGCTGGGGAACGTCCCGGTAAACCCAAGCAGAATCCGATGCCCGTGCGGTCTGCCGCTGCGTATGTAACACCATCCGAGTAGGACGAGTCCAGTCCTTCTACACTTTGCGGCTGGGTGGCATGCCTAAGCGGAGCGGAACGCAGCAAGGTAGGGCAGGTCATCGACCTGCCTCGATGACAGCCCCCAAAGGGGGCGACATTCGGTAGCCAGGGGCGCCAGCCCCTGGACACCGGGGGGGGAAGTCAGATCAAGCCCCTGAAAGGGGCGACACTTCCCCAGGTCGCTCTGCGAATCAGGTGTCGCCCTTCCCCCTTGACGCTTGGCGTCAAGGGTCCAGGGTTTCTGGGGTCGCGTCGCTGGGTCACCAGGGGCTTAAGCCCCTGGCCTGGGGTTTGGCCCTTTTATGGCCGGTTGGCAGTTTGCCGGACAAGGGCCATGGGCGTCAAGGATCAGCCTGCGGCGGCGTAGAGCATGGCCGAGACCGCAGGCAGAATCGATTCC
>JBGPAW010000054.1:0-13742 GCA_041480905.1 Phycisphaerae bacterium | reverse complement strand
TGGCCCTCATAGTCGTGGACCCGGAATCAGATTGGAACGGTGCCGGCGGACTGCGACAGTGAATCGCGGAGTGGACCAAGCCACGCGGGGCGTCGCCACGCCTCTACCCCGGTTCGCTCGTCTGGTGCATCCGCAAGCCGGGACGCGACCTCCGCGACCGGGTCGAGCTTTGGCTTGCACCGAGTGTGTTTCGCCGAGCAGATCGGTCCCGACGAAGTCGCTTTCGAGGACGGCGTGTTCCTTCTGACGAAGGCTAAAGCCCAGCGACCGTCCGTCACGCCGGTTCCGACACCGCAACCGCCAGGAGGTCCCCAGCCGCCAGCCGCCGGCGGAGAAACTCCCCCGGTAGCGCCAGGCGGCCCAACCCCACCGCCCGTTCGCCCGGCAGCCAGGGCCTTGCACCTGCGCGGCGACATCCCCCCGGAGCTTTGGAATCGGCTTGGCACAAAGCTTCTGCCCAAACTCCGCGGCGGTTCCGACCTCCGAGTCGGCGTCGAGTTTTCCGTAACGCTCCCGCCGGAGACCGCGGGCAGCGTGGAGCAAGAGCTTCGTCAGGCGTTGCGGGACTTGGGCCTTGAGGGCAGGATCACCATCGAATAGGCCCACGCGCTCGCAGGCCGTCGATTGCTCGGCTTCGAGCCCCGGAAAGCCGGCTTGACCGTCAATCACAATATTGTTATAATCAGGAGGTCAGGGCGTGCCCCCGACGCAGGTGCTCTTTTATCAGGACGAACAGGGGCAGGCCCCCGTGGTCGAGTGGCTGGAGGAGCTTCGTGAACGGGATCAGGTTGCGTATGCGAACTGCGTCGCCGCGATTCACCGGCTGGCCGCAGCCGGGCATGAGCTTCGCCGCCCAACGGCCGATTATCTGAGGGACAAGATTTACGAGCTACGGGCCAAGCGCGGCCGCGTGAACTACCGGATTCTCTATTTCTTCCACGGCCGGAACGTGGCCATCCTCGCCCACGCCCTGACCAAAGAAGACAAAGTGCCCGACGCTGACCTCGAACGCGCGATCCAACGCCGGAGGCTGTATGAGAGCAACCCGCAAAAGTACACGTACCACGAAGCGACCCGCGGGCCGCAAGACCGCTGACGCGCTCCGCATCATTGACCGCATCACCGGCGACGATCCCAACCTCCGCGCCATGATCGCCAAGGCGACGATCAACGCCCAGGTCGCAGAGATGCTCTACGCGGCCCGCACGCAGGCCGGCCTCACGCAGAAGCAGCTTGCCGATCTCGCCGGCACGAAGCAGCCCGTCATCGCGCGTTTGGAGGATGCCGACTACAACGGCCACTCGCTCACGATGCTGCAACGCATCGCCAAGGCTTTGAACTGCCGCCTTGAGATTCGACTCGCCCCCGCCGGCGGGTAGGCGGTTCGATGCTCCGTCGAGCCGCTGTCCGCCTCGATACACACGACAGAATCCGCTTCGTACCCCTGCGACGAAAGCTTCAGCACACCTGAGCAGCTTCGACTTGATCCTCACCGCCGAAAGGACACAGCACTTGCCGTCGAAGACGTAACCATGACAGGGGCACCGGCTCAAAGCCGGCGGTCTTCCGTGCGCGGTTTACGGCCCGCCAGATGTTCAGCAATTGCCGCCGGACGGGTGCATACGGCTCGAACCCCAGCCGCCGGAACTCGTCAGCCAGGGCTTCCGCCGACCGGTGACACGCCAGGTCAAGAAGGTACGCCTTGACCCGCTTGTACTCGTCCAGGTCGATTCGCACAGACGGATGCCCATTCCGATACGACACCGTGTAGCCACGTCACTTCCTGGCCACAGGACCGGCAGGAACCATCCCCGCCGGCACGTCTTCGAGATCAGTTGAAACCCGTCACCGCTTTCGTCGTCCTATCGCACCCGGCACCACCCGTCAGCCCTTGACGCAACGCACCGCTCCACGGTCGATTGCGAAGCAATCGCTGAGCTTCGCTCAGTGCGTTGCGTCAAGGGTCAGTGCAGGAACGGACTCGCCACTGCCTTGCAGCGCGGCCATGTTGCGCGCATCGAGTGCGCGCGGCGGTTGCGAGACGCAACATGCCCGCGCGTCGCTCAAGCGACGCTTGGGCATGCCACCCGGCCGCGTCGGGGCAAGGGGCACACGCCCAACCCCCGTGGTCCGCAATAGCGGACCCCACGATGCTTCATTCCTCGGCCGGCGAGACGCCGGCCGCTACCTTGGTCCGCCCAGCCGACCCTACCGGCTGCTCACAGAGCCGTGGCACGCACCGAGAGCTTGCGGCGGAAATGCTTTTCGCGTTTAGTATTGCGTGCTGGATACGGCTCCCGGCGGGTCGTGGTAGTGGAGTCGGTAGGTTTTCCCCGGACGTAAAAACACATGACCGCATCTGCCAACGGCGCGCGTGGCAAGGCCGTGGGTCCGACGGTCGATCGGACCAAGCATCACACGGCGGGCTTTCTTCGAGAGCTGGGCCTGCTGGATTCGGCGATGATCGTAGCCGGGTCGATGATCGGCTCGGGTATCTTCATCGTTTCCGCCGACATCGCCCGACAGGTCGGCTCGGCCGGCGGGCTGCTGGCCACCTGGGTGGTCACGGGACTATTGACCGTGGCGGCGGCGTTGTCCTACGGCGAGCTGGCCGCCATGATGCCCAACGCCGGCGGGCAATACGTCTACCTGCGCGAGGCGTATTCGCCGCTGTGGGGCTTTCTCTACGGCTGGTCGCTCTTTCTGGTCATTCAGACAGGCACCATCGCGGCGGTGGCCGTCGGCTTCGCCAAGTACCTCGGCGTGCTGGTGCCCGCCATCTCTCCGACCGCCTGGATCGTAAGGCCCATCAATCTCTCCGCGAATTACGCGCTGAGCCTCTCCGTTCAGCAGGCGGTGGGCATCCTCTTGATCGTCGGGCTGACCTACGCCGGCACGCGCGGCATCCGCCTCGGCAAGATCATCCAGAACGTGTTCACGTCGGCCAAGACGCTCGCGCTTCTCGCCCTCATCCTGTTCGGCATCCTCGTTGGGCGTAACGCGGAGGCGCTGGCGGCCAACTTCAGCGGCTTCTGGACGCCGCGCGGGGTGGACACGATCCGGCCGGACTTCTCTTTCATTCCGGCGGTTTCGGCGGCCAGCGGAGCCTGGGGCCTGCTGATTGCCTTCTGCGTCGCGCAGGTCGGCTCGCTCTTCGCCGCCGACGCCTGGAACAACATCACGTTCACGGCCGGCGAGGTGAAAAACCCGCGGCGGACTCTCCCATTGGCTTTGGCCGCCGGCACCGGCCTGGTCATCGCGCTGTACGTGCTGGCTAACGTGGCCTACCTGGTCACGCTGCCCCTGCCCAAGATCCAACACGCACCGGACGACCGGGTGGCCACCGCCGCTCTGGAAACCGTCGTGGGAGGATGGGGCGCGGCGATCATGGCCGTCGGCATCGTCATCTCTACCTTCGGCTGCAACAACGGGATCATCCTGAGCGGGGCCCGCGTGTACTACGCCATGGCGCGGGACGGCCTGTTCTTCCGGGCGACCGGCCGGCTGAACGACCGGCACGCACCGGCGATCGGCCTGGTGCTCCAGGGGGTGTGGGCCGCGCTGCTGGTCCTGCCCCGCACGCGGCTGCGCGACGCGGCGGGCCGTCCGCTCCTCGACGCCACCTCCGGCCTGGAGCAATACGGCAACCTTTACAGCAGTCTGCTCGACTACGTGGTGTTCGCCGTGCTGATCTTCTACGTCCTGACCATCATCGGCCTGTTCGTGCTGCGCCGCAGGCGGCCCGACGCCGAACGGCCTTACCGGGCCATCGGCTATCCCGTCATCCCCGCGCTCTACGTAGTTGCCGCGACCGTCATCATGCTCACGCTGATCGTGTATCGGACGCAGACTACCTGGCCGGGTCTGCTCATCGTGCTCACGGGCATCCCCGTGTACTTCATCTGGCGAAAGGTCGGCAGGGTGTCGCGTGGCGGGACCGGCTCCGTTGCGTAATCACGACCGCGCGGACCCTTGACACCCGGTGTCAAGGGCGGACTGAAGTCCGCGGCTCTTCTCTCAGAGTAGCGATTATCGCCGTCGGCGGCGGGACGGGCGAAACTTGCTGCCCAAGGTCTTGACGGGCGCAGAAGCCGGGGGCTGTTCTTCCGAACGCGGATCGGCAAACACGGAGCGCTGGTAACGGGATGGCCGGAGCAACTCGGGCGTTTTGACTTCGTCCTCAAACAGGCGGGGCACGAAGCCGGCGTAGGTCTTCTCCTCAATCAACAGATTGGTCAGCTTCTCGACCTCGGTTAACTCCCTGCCCTCCTCCGGGGTGACGAAGGTGATGGCCTTGCCGCGGGCGCCCATCCGCGCCGTCCGCCCGATGCGGTGGATGTAAGCTCCGGTGTCCTGCGGGATGTCATAATTGATGATGTGCGTGATGGCCTGCACGTCGATGCCCCGCGAGACCAGATCGGTGGCCACCAGCACCTTGAAGTGGTGCTTGCGGAAGCTGCCCATGATGCGGTCACGCCGCTTCTGGATCAGGTCGCCGTGCAGTTCCTTGGCGTCCACGCCGATCTCATGGAGTTGCCGGGCGAGTTTGCGGGCCTTGGCTTTGGTATTGGTGAAGATGATGGCCAGGGCCGGGTCTTCCTCGGCCAAGACCGCTTTGAGCAGGCGGAATTTGTCGCGGGCGTCCGCCGTGCAGCGGAACTGCTCGATCTCCTCGACGCAGAGTTCGTCGCGCGACACGTCCACCTCGACCGGCGCGGTGGCGAACTGCTGCACCAGGCGCTTGATCTCCGCGTCGATCGTCGCCGACACGAACACCGTCTGATGCGGATGGCGGATGCGGCCGAGGATGTCCCGGATCGCGTCGCGGAAGCCGATGTCCAGCATGCGGTCCACCTCGTCCAGCACCACGCCCCGGATGGCGTCGAAGTTGAGCACCTGGCGCCAGAGAAAATCCAGCACGCGGCCGGGGGTGCCCACGACGAAGTGGGGTTTGCACCCCAGATGGTGAAGTTGCGTGCTGATCCGCTGCCCGCCGTACACCGGGACGCAATGGAGTTCGGCGAACTGAGCGAGCCGCCGGACCTCGTCGGTCACCTGGACGGCCAGCTCCCGGGTCGGCGTGAGGCACAGCACTTGCAGCCGCCCGGTGGGATCACAGCGCTGCAGCAACGGCAGGGCGAAGGCCGCCGTCTTACCCGTACCGGTCCGGGCCTGCCCGACCACGTCCTTGCCTTCGAGGATGAGTGGAATGAGCTCCCGCTGGACGTCGGTCGGCGTCTCGAAACCCATCCGGGCCAGCGCTTTCAGGAATCGGACCTCAATACCCAGATCAGCGAAGGCTTGGGGTAGCGTCGTGTGCTTCTGCATAGGCAGGGTATCATAGATACGTCGCCCCGTCACGGCAAGGATCGTCCGGCGTTGATTACCATGAGATTCCTCACCCGCAGGCGTGCTGGGCACGATCTCTAATATTATTAAATACAATATCTTACGGCTCTGCTCGGTGTCTTGGCGTCGATACTCGGATTTTTTCCGCCGACTTGGGCTTGCTTTATGTTCCCCACACTCCGCGGGTTCCGCTGGGCGATAGACTTCGATTTTCTCAAAGAAAAGGTAAAAAACCTCTTGACTCCACGTGGAGTGCTGATAGACTCTAATTAGAGTACGATAGGAGTGCTGCTTGTCACACGAGAGAGCAACCAGCACGAAGAAGTCGCCGGCAAGATTCCGGAAGAGCCACGCCGGAATCTTGCCGGCCCTTCTCGTAGGCCAAAGGGCACTGACCCGGATTATTCGCCACCAAGGCACCAAGACCCGAAGAGAGAGTAAACGAGTGAACGATCGTTCTCGATCAGGTGTAGAGCGGAAGGATCTTTCAGAATGCTCGTAAACCTCGCCTCCGCTCATCTTGGTGTCTTCCTGCCTTTGTGGCCATAAATGATGCAGGCTAGGCACCAGTGAGGACGCGCCTTAAGCTGCATCCCGTGATCCCAACCTGACGATAGTTTATCGAGGCGGGATCGGGCATGCTCGGGAAGGCCGGGGCGACCACGAACCTCCCGAGCGAACAGAAAGGCAGGAATAGGAACCCATGTTCACCGCACTGAGAATTGGTTTGGCTGGCATCGTCCTCGGTTTGGTTTGCGGCTCACCCGCCGGCGCCCAGGAGGAATTGACGCTCCTGAACGTCTCGTACGATCCGACGCGCGAGTTGTACCAGGAGTTCAACGCCGCGTTTGCCAAGTATTGGAAAGAGAAAACGGGGCAGACCCTGGTGATCCGGCAGTCGCACGGCGGTTCGGGCAAGCAGGCCCGGGCGGTCATCGACGGGCTGGAGGCCGACGTGGTGACCCTGGCCTTGGCCTACGACGTCGAGGAGATCAGTCGGCGGAGCGGCCTGGTGGCGCCGGGTTGGCAGAAACGCCTGCCCCACAACAGTTGCCCGTACACCTCGACCATCGTTTTCCTGGTCCGCAAGGGCAACCCCAAGAACATTAAGGACTGGGATGATCTGGTGAAGCCCGGCATTGGGGTGATCACCCCCAATCCGAAAACCTCGGGTGGTGCCCGGTGGAACTATCTGGCCGCCTGGGGTTACGCGCTCAAGCACAACCCAAAGGACGAAGCCAAGGCCAAGGAATTCGTGACCCGGCTTTACAAGAACGTCCCCGTGCTGGACTCGGGGGCCCGCGGCTCGACCACGACCTTCGTGCAGCGCGGCATGGGCGACGTGCTGCTCGCCTGGGAGAACGAAGCCTTGCTGGCCATGGAGTATCTCGGTGAGGGCAAGGTGGAGATGGTCGTGCCTTCGCTGAGCATCTTGGCTGAGCCGCCCGTGGCCGTGGTGGACAAAGTAGCGGACAAGCACGGGGCGCGCGACGCCGCCAAGGCCTATCTCGAATACCTCTATTCCGAGGAAGGCCAGGAGATGGTGGTGAAGCACCACTATCGTCCCAGTCTGAAGTCCGTGGCGGAGAAACACGCTGACAAGTTTCCCAAGATCGAACTGTTGACGATCGATGGCGATTTCGGCGGTTGGGAGAAGGCCCAGAAGACGCACTTCGCGGACGGCGGGACCTTCGACCAAATTTACCGCCCCGGAGAGTGAGCCTCAATCAAGGCCGCGGTGACCGCGGGGTCGGCGCCGCGTGCTCGGGGGAAGGCATTACCGGATGAAGATCTCGCTTAGACGACGCACGATCTTGCCCGGTTTCGGTCTGACGCTGGGCTTCACCGTGCTGTATCTGAGCCTGATCGTGCTGATCCCGCTGGGAGGGCTGTTTCTCAAGACGGCGAGCCTCTCCTGGGGGCAGTTCTGGAGTACGGTGACGGACCCGCGGGTCTTGGCGGCGTATCGGCTCAGCTTCGGCGCGTCGCTGATCGCCGCCACTGCCAACGGCTTCTTCGGGCTGATCGTGGCCTGGGTGCTGGTGCGTTACCGCTTTCCGGGGCGGCGGGTGGTGGATGCCCTCATTGACCTGCCTTTCGCCCTGCCGACGGCGGTGGCCGGTATCTCGCTGACCGCCGTTTACGCGGGCAACGGGTGGATGGGCCGCCAACTCGAACCGCTCGGCATCAAGGTCGCGTTTGCCCCGCTGGGCGTGGTGGTGGCGCTCACGTTCATCGGATTGCCCTTCGTAGTGCGGACTTTACAGCCGGTTTTGGAGGATCTCGATCCCCAGGTGGAGGAAGCGGCAGCCAGTCTGGGGGCGCCGCGCAGGCAGACCCTGCGGCGGGTGATCCTGCCGGAATTGTGGCCCGTGCTGCTCACCGGTTTCGCGTTGGCCTTCGCCCGCGCCTTGGGTGAATACGGCTCCATCGTGTTTATTTCCGGCAACATGCCGATGCGTACGGAAATCGTTCCCCTGCTCATGGTGATGAAACTTGAGCAGTTCGACTACGCCGGGGCGACGGCCCTGGCGGTGGTGATGCTCTCGGCCTCGTTTGTGCTGTTGCTCGCCATCAACCTGTTGCAATGGTGGAGCGGGCAACGACATTGCGTGGCGCGGGCTTGAGGACCCGGCGATGCACCCGACGGCAACGTTGAACCTCGGACTCCCCGTCGCCCGGAGGAACGGGGCTACGACTGAGCCGGTGCTGGTGCGCGGTCTGTTGATCGGCGTCGCGTTGCTTTTCATCGGGCTGTTCCTGATCTCCCCGCTGGCGGCCGTGTTTGCGCAGGCCCTGGCGAAAGGGGTGGGGGCCTACTGGACCTCCTTGCGCACCCCTGACACCCTGGCCAGCATCCGGTTGACGCTGCTGACCGCGGCGATTGCCGTCCCGCTCAACCTGGTGTTCGGGGTGGCGGCCTCCTGGGCGATCGCTAAGTTCGAGTTCGTGGGCAAGAGCCTGCTCACCACCCTGATTGATCTGCCCTTTGCCGTCTCGCCGGTGATCTCCGGGATGGTCTACGTGCTGCTCTTCGGTCTGCACGGATACCTGGGGCCGTGGTTAAGGGCGCACCACGTCGAGATCATCTTTGCCGTGCCCGGCATTGTGCTCGCTACGGTGTTCATCACCTTCCCGTTTGTGGCCCGCGAGCTGATCCCGCTGATGCAGGCGCAGGGGACGGAAGAGGAGGAGGCGGCGCTGGCCTTGGGCGCCGGCGGCTGGCAGACGTTCTTTCGCGTGACGCTGCCCAACATCAAATGGGGGCTGCTCTACGGCGTGATCCTGTGCAACGCCCGGGCCATGGGGGAGTTCGGGGCGGTGTCGGTGATTTCCGGGCACATCCGCGGGCTGACCAACACCATGCCGCTGCACGTGGAGATCCTGTACAACGAATACAACTTCGTGGGGGCCTTTGCGGTGGCTTCCTTGCTGACGGCGGTCGCCCTGATCACGCTGGTGCTGAAGAGCTTCGCCGAGTGGAAGTTCAAGCAGGATTTGCCGGTGGCATGAGCATTGAGGTCCAACACATCAGCAAGCACTTCGGGGCGTTCGCCGCGTTGAAGGACGTCAGTCTGCGCGTGGCCACCGGCGAATTGGTGGCCTTGTTGGGGCCTTCCGGATCAGGCAAGACCACGCTCCTGCGCATCATCAGCGGGCTGGAAGCCCCCGATGCCCGGAGCGGTCAGATACTCCTGCACGATGAGGACGTCTCGGACCGGCACGTGGGCAGCCGACGGGTGGGCTTCGTCTTCCAGCACTATGCGCTGTTCCGGCACATGACGGTCTTTGAAAACGTGGCTTTTGGGCTGCGCGTCCGTCCGCGGAGACAGCGACCGCCCAAACGCCGGATCCGCGAGAAGGTCCACGAACTGCTCAAGCTGGTGCAACTGGATTGGCAGGCGGACCGTTACCCGGCCCAACTCTCGGGCGGGCAGCGGCAGCGCATTGCCCTGGCCCGCGCGCTGGCGATTGAGCCGAAGGTCTTATTGCTGGACGAACCGTTCGGGGCGCTGGATGCCAAGACGCGCCAGGAGCTGCGCAAGTGGCTGCGGCGCCTGCACGGCGAACTGCACGTCACCAGCGTGCTGGTGACTCACGACCAGGAAGAGGCCCTGGAAGTAGCCGACCGGGTCGCCATCATGAGCGCCGGACGCATCGAGCAGGTCGGCACACCGGAGGAGGTGTTCCATCAACCGGCCAACGAATTCGTGATGCACTTTCTGGGTCACGTGAACATTTTCCACGGGCGCGTGGAAGGAAATAAAGCGTTCCTGGGACCGCTGGAAATCGACTACGCCGGTCAGGGGGCCGCGTCCCAGAGGCCCGCGCGGGGGCTGGTGCGCCCCTACGATCTGGAGATCGTGATGCACCCCAACGGGCAGCCGACCTTCCGGGCGACGGTCCGGCACATTAACACCGCCGGTCCGCACGTGCGGGTGGACCTGACCGCTGACTCCGGTGAACCGGTGCACGTGGAGCTGCCGCACGAACGCTTCCGGCTTCTGGGACTGTGCACCGGTCAGAGCGTGTTCGTCAGCCCGCGGGAGGTCAACGTGTTTGTCGACGAGGGCTTGCCCGGTAAGGGCGCCGACATATAATTTGGTAACTTAAACTGGTCCTGGACCGGCGCAGGCCGGGCGCGGCGGAGCACGGTCGAGGACATTCGTAAGTCACTTTATGCGGATGCGATAGGGAGCAGTCCAATGGCCGAGACACGGGTTCTCAACTGCCGCCGTGGAGTGGTGTTGGCTGGGGTGCTTCTCGGGATCAGCGGTTCGGGAGCGTTCGCCCAGACCAGCCAACCCGCCCAGAGCCAGCCGGCCGGAACGCAGCCGACCCCAGCGGCGGAAGAGACCGGACCGCCGGCGGAGAAAAAGGAGGCCGCACCCAAGAAGGCGGCGCCCTATACCTCCAAGGCCTGGGGGACGCGGCTCGCCTCCGAGCCGCCCGGATACGTTAAGACGCTGGACCAGTACGGCGTTCCCGGGCTGGAGAAAATGGACTGGCTGGAGTTCGGGCTGGAGAACGTCACCCGTTTCGAGCACCGCGTGGACGACTATCGGCGCCCCGCTCTGGAGACCGACGACCAGTTCCTGATGCGCTCGCAGGCCTACCTGGGGATTCGCAAGATTCTGGACCCCTTCCGCTTCGGCATCGAGTTTCAGGACTCGCGCCAATTCAACAGCGACTTCCCGGAAACCACCCGAGACGTGGACGAAGCCGACTTTCTCCAGGCCTTTGGGGAACTGTACTTCAAAGACGCCCTGGGCCCGGGGTACCCCCTCCAGTTCCGCGTGGGGCGCATGACCCTCGACCTGGTGGATCGACGGCTGGTGGCCCGGAACAGTTGGCGCAATGCGCCGATCGGTTTCGACGGCTTCCGCCTCCGGCTCGGTCAGCCCAGCGCCGACTGGCAGTTCGATTTCCTCGCGGTGCAACCGGTGGAGGCGCGCATGCGGCAGCCGGACCGTTCCGATGAGGAACGCTGGTTCTACGGGCTGGTCGGCGCGTGGCGACGGTGGGCCCGCTGGATCACGC
Source organism: Phycisphaerae bacterium (assembly GCA_041480905.1). GTDB lineage: Bacteria > Planctomycetota > Phycisphaerae > UBA1845 > UBA1845 > JAAEQG01. Next base: position 2,852 of record JBGPAW010000054.1, on the reverse strand, counting down.
TCGAACCGTATTACTTCATCCTCGCCGCGGACCTCAAGGATCCGACGCTGGCCGACCGTGAGATCCACACCATGGGCCTGCACGGGTTCGGACCGATCGGGAACACGGGTTTCGATTATGACTTCGACGCGGCCTTCCAGTTTGGCGAGGACGGGCGGCGCGACCAGCGCGCCTTCGCCACTTACGGCGAAGTGGGCTACACGTTCAAGCACCCCTGGAAACCGCGGGTGAGCTTCTCTAACTCTTATGCCAGCGGGGACCGCACCCCCACCGATACGCTCAGCGAACGCTTTGATCGGCTCTTCCAGACCAGCCACCCTTATTCGACGTCGGACTTGTTCTCTTGGCAGAACATCATCAGTCCGAAGATTCGCCTGGAGTTTCAGCCGCTCAAGCCGTTGCGGATCGACGCCGCCTACGGAGGGTATTGGCTGGCCAGCGACGCCGACGCCTGGGTGGTCCCCAACCGGCGGGACCAGACCGGCACCAGCGGCGATTGCGTCGGGCAGGAACTGGAGTTGCGGGTCCGATATCAATTCGATCCGCGGCTGGAAGTGGAGATTGGATACTCGCACTTTTTGCCGGGTCCGTTTATCGAGAACACCGGCCCGGCCGATGATGCCGATTTCTTTTACGTGCAGACCACGCTGCACCTATAAAAGCATTCCCTTGAAAAGGATTCTCGTACAGGAAGGAAACACGAACATGAGGTCACGTAAGCTTCTCCTGCTGATCGTTCTGGCCGTGTCATTCGGGGGCGCCGCCGGATGCCGGGTGGAGGGCTTTAAGGACGGCATTAACGACGGGGTGAGCGCGGCGTTGTCGGCGCTCATCTCCACGCCGATCACCCACGCACTCGATCAGCAGTTCAAGAACGAATAGGACCTGCCGTCCGCACACCCTCTCATCCGAGTGGGTTCGGCGTGGTCCATTTTCGGTCGGACGCAGTGATCGGCGCGCCGTCGCGTGCGCGCAGGTCTGCGGGCACGCGACGCCTGAGGGTGATTTACCCCGCGGGGAAAGGCGCGTCACTCGCTCGAGGTCGCCTTGGTGTATTCTTCGTACAGGGCGGGATCACGCTGCTGGAGGTCAGCCTGGTCCCGGAACACCTTGGTCACTTCGGTATCCGCTTTGCGGATGGTCACCTCGATCCCGCCGTCGGGGTTCACCCGGAAGCTGCGGGCCGGTTCGCCGGGAGCGGGCGGCGCGGGTTCGTCGTCATTCCACCGGAAGAACCGGTGCTCCGGTTGACCCCCAAAGCGGAAGCGCAGGTGCTTCCGCGCCTCTTGCATGTTTTTCATGGCCTCTTCATAGGCGCGGCGGACTTGGCCCTCCTGTTGGGCTCCGGCCTCGTCCAGGTGTTTCATGGCTTCTTCGTAGGCTTGGCGGGCCTCCTTCATGGCGGACTCCATCTGTTGTCGCCACTCCTCGCGGTTCCCGGAGAACCACGCGCCCGGGCCGGGCCCCCGGCCACGCCACCGGCGCACATCCTTGTCGCCCGGACGGACGTTGATCTCGACCAGGGCCCCTTCACTCGCTTGCTGGTAGATTTCGTAAGCCGCGGGGTCACCGACCTTGAGGGCCTCGGCATTGGCGTAGGTCGCTTCGGTCTCTTTGCCGTCGCGGTCGGTGCGTTTGACCACGATGTCGCCGCCGTTTTCCTGCCGGATGGCGATCGTCTCGCCGTCGCGGGTCACGTCGCAGTCGAAGGACTTGTGCTGGTCATCGCCCACGATGATCTTGGTGATGAACTCGCCGGGACTGGGGAGCGCCTTGCGGATTTCCTCCGGGAGGCTCTCGAACTCCGGCAGGTCGCCGAGGTCTTCGAGGCGCCAGTTGCCGTTCTCGTCTTTGCCGAGAATCTTGCCGCGCAGCTTGGTGATCTCCCGGGTGATCGCTTCAGGGGAGAGTTCATGGACCCAGTCGATGGCGTCGCCCGCCGGGCGGCTGGACAGCGTGACGTTCACGGTGATCTCTTTGCCGCCGCGCAGGATTTTCAGGACCACCTCGGACCCCGGGGCCAACCCGCCGATGGCCTTGGCCACTCCGTCGCCCCCTTTGCTCAGGCTCGCGCCGTTCACCGCCGTAACGATGTCATGTTGCAGCAGTCCCGCTTTCTCCGCCGGGCTGCCCTTCGCCACGTTCAGGACCATTTCGCCGCCGGCGCCCGCGGGCATCTGGGCGACCACGGCGGCCGGCACGTCCACGAGTTGCACGCCCAGCCAACCGCGGTTGGGGTCCGCCGGAGTTGTCGGGGCGCCGGCCGAACCGGCGCCGCGAGTGACCACCACCGCGCGTGGCGCGGCTGATTCGCCCTCAGCGGAGAGGTTCACTTCGACCTGGACCACCGCGGGCTCAGCCGTTTCGTTCTCGGGCGCCGCCCGCGTGACCACGACCGTACGGGTGGCGTTTGGCTCGTCTGCACAAACCCAACTCGAGTAGAGGCAGACCACCGGCGCCGTCACCGCCACCGCCAGACAAACCAGTTTCGTATTCATGGCTTACTCCTTGATTTCGTTTGCGCCACTACAGGTCCCCACCCACCGGAACCACCCGGGCCTGACGGCCCGGTTGCTCAAGGGTCCGGGTGCGGTCGACCTCGATCAGATACAGCTTCCCGTCGCTGCCTCTCACCCCGTAAACACCGCGATCAACCGCACGGTCGGTCCAAGCGGGACGTTGGCTGACGGGGACGACTCCGTGGTTCGGCTGCCCCGGCCCCATCCAACGCGCGGCCGGCGGCGGGATGGTCCGGGCCGGCCTCGCGTCCGCTTGGAGAGTGTGGGCAGGCCCGGTAGGCGGAGTCCCCGTCCGGGTGGGCGGAGAGTAGACCCACAGCGTGACCAGGATCG
>JBGPAW010000053.1:0-13834 GCA_041480905.1 Phycisphaerae bacterium | reverse complement strand
CGAGAACATCTTCCTGGGGCGTTGGCCGGTGTCGGCCTGGACGCGCTGCGTCGATTTCTCCGCCTTGCACCGGGGGGCAACCGAGATCCTGACTACCCTGGACCTGGCCCTGCCGGTGCGCCAAGCCGTGCGGACGCTCAGCGTGGCCCAGCAGCAGATGGTGGAAATCGCCAAGGCCCTGTCCCTCCAGGCCCGCCTGTTGATCCTCGACGAGCCCTCCGCCGTGCTCACCCCCCACGAGTTGGAAACCCTCTTCAAGGTGGTCCGGGACCTGAAGCGCCGCGGGGTCAGCGTGATCTACATCTCGCATCGGCTCGATGAAATCTTCGACATCGCCGACGCCGTGACCGTCCTGCGCGACGGGCGCCACATCTCCACCCGCCCCATCGCCGCGGTGGAACGCCGCCGCCTGATCGCCGAGATGGTCGGGCGCGAACTGATTGATGAGTTCCCGCCGCGGGCGTGCCCCCTCGGCGACGTGGTGCTGCGGGTCGAGCATCTCTCCGTCCGGCGGCGCTTCGCCGAGGTCAGCTTCGAGGTCCGCGCCGGGGAGGTATTGGCCCTGACCGGACTGGTGGGGTCGGGACGCAGTTCCGTCGCCAAGACGGTTTTCGGTGCGGTCCGCGCCGACGCGGGCCGCGTTGCCGTAGGCGGGCGCCGCGGTCCGTTCGTCCATCCGCGCCAGGCCATCGCCGCGGGTCTGGCCATGCTCCCCGAAGATCGCAAGCAGGAGGGCCTGCTGCTCGAACGCAGTCTCCGCGAGAACGTCACCCTGGCCCACCGCGAGACGGCGGCGACGGCAGGTTTTCTGCGTCTGGGGCGCGAACGCAGCTTCACCCGCCGTCTGATGCGCGATCTGCAGATCAAGGCCGTCGGCCCCGAAGCACCCGTGGCGACCCTCAGCGGCGGGAACCAGCAGAAGGTGCTGCTGGCGCGGTGGATGTCCCGCCCCCACCGGGTCATCCTGCTGGACGAACCGACGCGCGGCGTGGACGTAGGGGGCAAGTACGAAATCTACACCCTCATCAACCGCCTGGCCGCGGAAGGGGCCGCCGTGCTGATGGTCTCCTCCGAACTGCCCGAAGTGCTCGGCATGGCCGATCGCATCGGCGTCATGTACCAGGGACGATTGGCGGGCATGCTCGATAACCGCCAACGAACGGTTACCCAGGAGCAAATCATGTGCCTCGCCGCCGGGGAGCATCCATGAAACCCGACCCGGTCGAACCATCCGCGGTCGCCACGAAAAGTCTGCTCCTTGGGGAGTCCGTCACCCGGGGCGTCACCGTGCTGCTCTGGATCGTGCGTCTGCGCATGCCCGTGGTGCTGGCCCTGTTGATCGTCGCAGCCGCCCTGCTGACCCACGGTGTTTTCACTCGCCCGGAAAACCTGATCAACGTGGCCCGCCAGATTTCCTTCGAGGCCCTCATTGCCTTCGGCATGACCCTGGTGATCGTCACCGGGGGGATCGATCTCTCGGTGGGATCGCTGGTGGCCCTGACCGGCGTGGCGGCGGCGGTGGTGATGCGTGCCACGTTGTCCTGGTCGGCCCCGACGTGCATTCTGACCGGCCTGCTCACCGGGCTCGCGGTGGGGGCCCTCGCCGGGGCCTTTTCCGGGTCGGTGATCACGCGCTTCTCCATCCCGCCGTTCATCGTGACTTTGGCGGGGATGCTGGTCGCTCGCGGGTTGGCCTTCATCTTCTGTTCCGGCGAACCCATCTATGAACTCCCCCCGACCCTGAGAGCGCTGGGAAGCGGCTTTGTATTGGAGCGTCGGATCGGCCACGTCGTGCCGGTACCGGTGTTGATCATGTTGCTGGGGTTCCTTGCTCTGCACCTGGTATTGGCCCGGACCGTGTTCGGTCGCGGCGTGATCGCGGTGGGCAGCAACGAGGAGGCCGCGCGCCTGGCGGGCATCCCCGTCCGCCGCACCAAGCTGATCGTGTACGTCCTCACCGGGGCCCTGTGTGGTCTGGTCGGCGTGTTGAACGACGCCAAGTTCATGGCCGCCGATCCCAAAGTGGGCGAGATGTGGGAGCTCAATGTCATCGCCGCGGTGGTGGTCGGCGGCACCAGCCTGTTCGGCGGGCGGGGCAGCGTCCCCGGTACGCTGATCGGGGCGCTGATCATCGGCGTGCTCAACAACAGCCTTAACCTCCTGCACGTCGAGCACTTCTGGCAGAAAGTTGTGCTGGGGGTGGTGATCCTGCTGGCGGCCCTCTTCGACGCCGCCCTGCGCCGCCTCGGAAAAAGGGGATAAGTCGACACGGTAGCACCACAATCTTGCTACAGACTCTTTTTATTCCCTTTTTATTGCGAAAGCGTTGCGGGGGGTCACGGGGCGCGGGGCTACCCGCCGGTTTTCTCGTCGGCGCGCCGGCAGACCACAAACCCGCTGGGACCTTCCGAACCGCTGACGAACGGCCGCCAGCCCCGATGCGGCCGCCAAACTGCGCAACCAGGGTTGACCGCCGCGCGAGTCGATGCCGAAGGCCCGGGCTTCGGGCGTAAAGCAAGCTCGGTCGCGAGCGACGTGGCGTTTGACCCGAGCCTCTTCAGCTACATGCTCTACTCGTGCGGCATTCTGGTGGCGCTGTTCGTGCTCGTGACGCTGGTGTTTTTCCGAGCGTACAGGATGTAATCCTGCCGCCAGGTGCTGGGCAATGAGTCGGAGGTGGGCCACAGACTCTTGTCGTCCGTGGCGTTGAAACGCGCGACCGGCGTGTAACAGGGGCGCAGGTCGGCGTCGCTCTGCATCGCTTCTACGTTCGACCGGACAGCCGTCAGCAGTACGTAATCCGGTCGATTTTCCCTGATCAGCGTCATCTGATCCGTGTTGACCGCGACGGGCCAGACCAGTCCGGCGCTGTCGAGGATGCGGGCCCCGCTGTAATACCCAATCGCCCCGATGTCGTGGGCGAGAATGCTGGCGTTTAGCGGCACCGATTTGCAGGCCCACCCGCGCATGGCAGCGTAGATTCCGGACCGGACCGGGCTTGGCCCGAGGTAGATCGCGAACCCGCCCGTTCCCAGCGCGCACACGAGGTACACGCCTATCGGCAGAGCCCGGGTGCCTCCGGTTGCGAGAGCAGCCTGTAGTCTGGGCAGCCCCTTGCCGAGCACGAGCGCTAGGCCGGTCCCAAGCCAGAGGCAGTTTGCGGTCAAGACTGGATAGAAGTACCAGCTCCAGACCATCGGCCGCGCCGCCACGTATGCCCCAGTCAGCAAGAGTGCCCACAGGCTGTAGGAGCGCCGCAGGCCCGCGCTGCGCATGCAGCTCCACACGCCGACGAGCGTGATTGGCAGCGCTACAGCCAGAAGTGTGGACGCGGCGAAGCTCCAGCGCAGGATCACGAGCGCCGGCCCCCATCCGGTCACCTGCATCCGAGCCTTGGCTAGCACGGACTGCGGGATGGGCGAGCCGAAGTAGGCCGTCGCGATTACCAGGTATACCAGCCCCAGACTAATGGGCGGCACGACCGAGCACGCGAGCACACGGAGATTCCGCCAGTTGCGGAGCACAAGGACGAGCATTGTCAGGACGCCTTCCGGCCGCACGAGTGCGGACAAAGCTGCTAACATACCAGCTCGAACGTGCTGACGCCGGTCGTCTAAGTGAAACGCCGCCAGTGCACTCAGGACGAACAGCGGCGACTCCATGCCGCCTGCTGAGATCCGGTTAAGCAGCGGCGTCGCGGCAAACAGCCCGGCCGCGAGGAGTCCGCCCAGCGGCGCGGCTTGCTGCAGCGATCGCAGGATCAGGCATGCGATCAGGCCATCGCAGACCGCGTTGAACGCCACTGCGAACACCGACACGTCAGCCCCCCCCCAGGCCGCCGCCGCCAGCACCAGCGTGTATGCCGGCGTGGTCGTCCCGAGGACGGGCTCCCAGGGCGCGCCGGGGTTGTACACGAAGCCGTGCCCTGCGGCGAGGTTCTGGGCATAGCGCATCGTGATGAACGCGTCGTCGTAGAGGTGACATGGGATGGCCGCCAGGAGCCGGCAGGCCACGAGGCAGGTGAAAGCTAGCGCGTACTCACGTTGGCCAAGCGACCAGATGATCGCACTGGGGCTCGTATGCTGTGCCGGCGTGGCGTTCATCCGAGATTTCCCATTTCCCGCCTCGATAGCCGCGATTATACCTGCACACAGCCTTCCCGTGCAAACGAAGACCGCGAGTCCTGTCCGGAATCCCGCCTACTGACCGGGTGAGCCGACCAATCTGACGCCGTGGGCCGCCGAAGCGACGTTTCCTCCCGGTTTCCGCGCAGCCCCAGCCGTCTGCTCAAGCCGATGTTCAGATCTTCCGTTCAGCCGTGCTTTATCCATGCCTCGGCAGCGGTGGCGGCACGCCGAACCATCGGATTCGCTCGGGGATCGCGGTGAACAGCTCACGCGGTACGGCCACCTCCGCCACCTGGAAGATCACGTACCGGGCATGAGAGACGACCTTAGCCCTGATCTTGATCAGCTTCTCCCGCAACGTGGTCAGCGACCAGTGGCGATTACTCCTCGGCAAAACCAACCGACGCTGAAAAGGCCCCAAGTTGTACGCCAGAGCGAAGAGTTGTAACCGCACCTGGTTGTCCTTAAAGTCGTGGCAGGAGACGCGGGTCCACTCGACCGCGTACTTGCCCTCTTTGATCCATTGCTCCGTGGTGCCACGACCGTTGTAGAACTTCACCACCTTCCTTATCCCGCGGAGGCAGGCCTACCCACCTAAGATCGCCGGGTCGAACGTGATACGATCGAATGCTCCCATGGTTCAACCTCAACTTTCGCCCACGATAAGGCCTGACCGGAAATCCCATTGTGTTTCGAGACCGGCTCCACGGCGAGAGCAAGCTGACCGTCCGGCAGCAGTGGCTCTACCTGCGGCAAATCGGCGGGCTGCATGGGTTCCGTCTCCGGACCACTATCCACCGACTTTTTCGGCAGGGCGCCGGCACACCACAAAGCCGCTCTGGCCCTCGGCACCGCTGACGAACGGCCGCCAGCCGCGGGAGAGCAACTCCCTTTGCTCTGCGGTGGGACTGCGCCACCATTGAGCGTCGGTGACCACCCATTCATCCTCGCGGACGTCCTCCAAAGAGGAAACCTGGCGCACGGTGATACGTTCCGGCGGCCGGGCCGACAACGCCCGGCAACGCCAACCGATGCGCTCCAGGTTAAAAGGTTTGCCGGGCAAGTTCCAAGTGACCAGTCTCGCGCCGGTCCGGTCCAACTCGCCGACCAAGGTGATCCAGGGCTTCAGCTTGGCTTCGCTCTGCTTCACGTAGCGCAGCGCATCGGACACACTCAGTCCGCCAGTCAGCGTTACCAGCGTTACCAGAGAGAGCCGCGGCAACCACTGCCCCCCGGTCAACCAGGGTACGGCGAAGAGAGTGACCGTCGTCAGCGGGAACAGGAAGAAGTAGCAGCGCCAGGTGGAGTTTTGGGGGTCCGGCTCGCCGGAGACGTGGCGGTAGAGCCCGGCGGCGGTCAGGCCGACGAGGAGCACCAGCACGACCGCCAGAGCAACGGGGCGGCGTCCGTCTGCGGAGGACGGCCGCCGCCACAACCGCACGATCCCGTGGGCCGCCAGGATGACCCAGGGCGCGCCGACCCCGACGGCATAGCGGTCCAGGGCCTGAATGCCAACGTAATGGCAGGAGATCAACGACTGGAACACCAGCACGCCGAACGCCCAGACGGTGACGGCCCGGACGACCCGGTTCTCCCGAAACGACCCCAAGGCGCCGGCGGCCCCCAGCAGCGAAAAGGCCAGCAAGGGCCGCGACAGCAACAGCTCCACGTACTCCATCCCGATGCGGATGGTGGGGGTGGCATCCGGCGGCCATTCGGGAGGAAAGTAGGTCGAGTACCGACAACTGAACCACGGGTCGTGCATGAAGACCCCGTCCAGAACGACCAACCCGACCCAACCCAAAAGGACGCCAGCGACCCACTGGGTCAAGACCTTCGCCCGGCGGTCACAGCCCCACAGAAGCAGCCAGACCGCCGGCAGGACGGCGAGACCCGTTTCTTTACACTTGACGGAGAGAAAGCAGCCCAACCCAGCCGCCGCCACCGCCAGCCCGCGGGGGCGGTTCACGCTCATCTCGCTGGCGAGCAAGGCGCACGCCAGAGCGACCCCGCTCCACAAGGTCATCGGCTCGTCGCAGTAGGGCACGGTCAGGTATTTGAGCAGCATGGGGTAGAGCGGCATAAGGAGCGCCGCGAGCAACCCGCCCCCAGACCCGCTCATGCGCCGTCCCACGAAGTAGGCCACCCACATCAAGCCGACGACCGTCAGCGCGGAATACAATCCCGCCGCGGTCCGGCGGGAGTCCATAAGCAGATAGAAGATGCGGAGCGTCCAAACGTGAACGTAGCGGTTAGGCACGGAGGCGTTCGGAGAAGGAATGGCCGCCAGATTGCAATACTGATTGTCGTCCCACTCCGCCGGACCGACGAAGAAGGCCGTCATCGCCAGAGCGAGCCACACGCCGCTGAGCACCGCCAGGGCCAGGAGCGCTAAGGCCGAATGGGGATGGGCCGGTTGCTCCGTCGCCGAAATGGGTGAGGCGGCGGCGCCAGTGCGGAGGCTTGGGTCTCGTCCGCGGGTTTTGGCCAATACCTACCTCTACTTGGGGGGCTTCTCACCCTCCTCGATCTTCGGCACGGCGGACTTAGACTCGGCTTGAAGCTGCTTGCGGAATTCGTCCATCCCCGGCGGTTCGCGGAAAACTTCGGAAAGCTCCAGCGGGGGGATGTGGGCCGCGCAAAGCCGGGTCATGTAGGGCAGGACGGTGTCGTAACAGTCCTGCCGCGTCTCCAGGTCGAGGTGCCGCCACAGACGCACTTTCTTGAGCAGTGGAACCGCCGGACTCTGCAGATAGTCCATCGCGGCCCGGTGCCGCATCACCTCCAACGAGGGGAGCTTGCGCCGCTCCTCCACGTCGTTCTTCTTGTCGGCCATGTAGTATTCCCAAGCCTGCCGGGCGACGTTGAGATACCCCTGGGCCGCAGGAAGGTCGCCAATGGCCAACTGGTTGACCGACGAACTCAGGAAATCATTGATGTTCATCAGGGCGTTGCGGAGTGTGGTGAGCCGGTCGTAAAGGTCGGTCATCACCGCTGTGTCGATGGGCTGCAAGTAGTACGCTTTGGGGTCGCCGTTGGGTTCCCGGTCGTGCCCGCGTAACCACTGGAAGTATTCGGTGGCTTCGGCGCGGGCTTGGGGCGTACCCAGCCACCAGAGCTCCTGGACGGCAGCGCGGAGAAAATTGACGTGCCCCGCGCGATAGTTGCGCAGGATCGGATACCCCTCGTCACCTTCCGCCGCATGGTCGCCCAGTTGTTCCTGGCCGTAGTTGAGAAAGGCCTGGTGGGTGTGCCGGATGAAGCGATGGTCCGGGAGCAGTTGCAGGTAGGAGGCGTTAGGCTTGTCGAAGTTCGGCTCCAGCACCAGTCGCCCCCGCTGGGTCATGTTGATCAGCGAGTTGAAGATCAGCCGCACGGTGTTCATCGAGTCGGAGGGGTCGAGGCTGAGCAGCCCTCTGGTGCGCTGGTCCCCCAGGCTCGCCCAATAGAGGCCCTGGGCGTCGGGCAGTCGCCAGTCGATCGGCCCGTACTGCTCCATCAGTTCGAGCATGTAAGTTGGGTCGAGGTGCAGGCGGTTTTCCAGCACCTCGGCCCGCAACGCCGCCAGCAAGCGGTCCCGTGCCGCCGCATGGGCCGGATCAGCCAGAAGCTTCGTGCGTGCCAGAAGCTGCTGTTGAGCAACGTCGTTCGGATCGATCTTGAGCAGCGAAGCCACCTGGATGTCGTTGCGCAGGTAGCGGGCGACGAAATCCAGCAGGGAGTCGTCCGCGTCCAGGCCCACCTGGCGCAGATTCGCCACCAAGGCGGCGACCTGCGGGTCGTCCCGGAGCAGGGCTTCGATATTCCGGGGAGCCTGGGCGATGGCGCGAAAGGCGGCGATGGATTCCTGTTCGGTGAGGGCGATGGCCGGGGCGCCGAGCACGCGTTCCATCTCCACCGCCAATTCCTTGCGGTAGCTCCAATGATGGTCGTCGGTGAAGTCGCCGATCTTGTGCCAGTAAATCCAGGCCAACTCCTTGTAGAGCCCGATGGACTTGGGGTTGTAGGGGATGCCCTGGTCACGCAGGAGGTGGATGCCGTTGCTCACCCACTGCCAGCGGGCCTCGGGCGAATACTGCGTGACGGAGATGTTGTAGGCCTCGTTCCACGCGGCGTACGACCAGACCGACGGATAGCGCGGGGCCAGCTTGCACAGCCAACTGGACAACTGCATCAGTTCAAAGAACTTGTCCTCGTTTTTCAGCCGCTCGGCGCGAATGAAACCGATGTCGATGGCCAAGGCCCGGAACGTCCCCATCTTGGTCAACAGGGCGATGTCCGGCGGCAGTCCTTGCACGGTCTCGGGATCGAGGGCCAGTTGCCGGGTTTTGCGGGTCTGGTTGATGGAGCCGAGCAGCCACGCCGCCCCCACCAGACACGCCCCGGCGAGAGCGGCGCAGACGAACTGAATGACCCGGTCGGAGCGCTTGGCCGCCTCGCGCTCCAGGATGTGTTGCGGAATGGCGTAACGCTCAGCCATGGAAGCTATCCGCGATCCGTAGTCCCGCGTGCGGGATCCTCTCTAGTGTAGTGCCTCACAATTGACGCAACGTATTCTTTTACCGAACCGCGACCGTAAGGGAGCGGTCCAGCACGTCGCCAAGTCACGCCGCTCCCTTACGGTCGCGGTTCGGATAAGCTGCAGTTTCACTGAGGCATTACACTAGATCGAGATTTCGGATACCTCGCGGCGTTCGAACAACAGGCACGCCAGCCCGACCAGGACCAGCGTGGCCAATCCCAGCTTGCCGAAACCGTCGATCACCCACAACAGGGTGACGTTGCGCCCGTCGGCGAACAACTCCAGCGCGTTGTACTTGCTCCAATTCGGCACGAGGAAGTACAGGCCCTTGACCACGTAGCTGATGCCTCTAAAGAACCACCCGGTCCACCCGGGGTCGTTCATGAACTCGAAGGCATCCAGAATGAAACCGCGCAAGGCGATGAACCCGTAGAACACCAGCGTCGAGATGCACGCAATGGGGAAAGAGAACACGCTGGTCGCCAACACGGCCACCGCCGCCAAGAAGAGCAGGCGGCAGAACATCAGCGCCAGCGTCCGCAGCAGGTTCCCTCCGAACGTGCCCACGACGAACAGGACCTCCAGCGTGTTGTGCGCTTCAAAGTGGAACATACTGCGGCGCGCCAGGTTCTCGTCGAAAGGATCGATATTGACGAAGTTGACGGTGAGTGTGCCATCGGGGGCCACCGCGTCGGTGGGGGCGGTGACGGTGTGCACCCGGCCGCGCACGTAGCGCCGCATCACCGGAGAATATTCCGTCGCTCCGGCGTCCCGGTCGCCGAAACTCCATACGCAGGAGATCACGTCGTTCGGCGGCGGGTTATACACGGTCACGTTGAAGCGCAGTTGCAGATACTGATCGGGGGCCCGGCGGCACCACAGGTTCTTGAACTGGAAGGACCGCCCTTCATACGGCCCGACGGTCCGCCAATAGGTCTCCAGTTCCTGCCGCAGCTTCTTTTTTTCCGCCTCCGGATCAGGCTGGGCGTAGTCCGCGTAGCGCCCTTCCTCCTTGCGCAGCTCGAACTGGCGGGCCGCCTCCGGGGTGAAGTCGGGCACGTCCACCGGTGACACGTGCCGGGCCACCAGGATTTCCGACGCAATCCTGAAATGGTCGCCTTCGATTCGTTCCGGCAACGACGCCATGTAGTGCGTCATCCCGTAGACCCCGAGCCCGGCGCCGACCAACAACGCCAGATCGAGCAGAACGATCCCCGCCCATTTCCCGGCGATGTACTGCCACCGGGCCAGCGGCTTGGTCATCAGGATGAGGATTTGACGCTGGACCAGCTCCTCCGACAGCGTCCAGGACATCAGGATGGTCTGCAAGCTCAGCAGCATCCCCGTGAGCAGCAGGGCGTAGGTCAGATAGGACTGTAGCGCCCCGGCGAGCGAACCGTCCCCCTTGAGCACGAACGGCAACCCCAGGACGCTCAGGCCGATCAGGAAGGTGAAGAACACCACGACCTTCATCCGCATGCCGGCGGCGATGGTATGACGGGCGACGGCCCAGACCTTACTCACGGCGCTCACCCTTGGGGTGCGAACCGCCCTGGTTCTTCCAAGGCGCCTGGGATTCGATGGTTCCAGACATGGACTACCCTGTGTCCCTTGAATCCTCGGAACCATGATCCTCTGATTTCAACAACCCCTCGATGACGGTCCGATCAGCCTCCACTTGGTCGCGCGGCGCCGCGGGCACCGGCGGAGCCGGCGCCGGTCGCGCCGCGGGTGCCTCCGGTTGACGCAGCAACTGTTCGATGACTTCCTTGGACGGCGGCGGCACCGCCGCCGCGGGCGGTCGAACCGGGACGCGCTCGGGTCCCGCGCTGGCTGGCCGCGCCGCCTCGACCAACGACGCGATCATGGCGCGGTCCTCACCCACGGTCGTGCCCAGAAAGGACGGCAACGCCCCCGCGGCCCGCACCCCGGAGGTCCGGAGGTTCTTGGCCTGCGCCTCCCGCACGATCCGCAGGAACAGGTCCTCCAGTTTGTCGGAGGGCGCGGTCACGTTCAGAATCTCTTTGCCTTCCAGCCGGCGGATCAGGTCCCGGACCTGGTGGACGGTATCTTCGGAGATCTTTTCCGTGGTGATCTGGGTGAGGTTCTCGCGGGTGAGCAGTTGCGAGATGTCCCCCGCCTTGCGCTGCTGCCCGCCGTAGAGGATGGTCACCCGATCGCACACGTCTTCCACGTCGGCGAGCAGGTGACTGGACAGCAGGATGGTCTTGCCCATGCGGGCCAACTCGCGGATCACGTCCTTGATCTGCCGCGTGCCGATGGGATCCAACCCCGCCGTCGGTTCGTCCAGGATGAGAAACTCCGGATCGTTAATGAGCGCCTGGGCCAGGCCGATCCGTCGGGCCATCCCTTTCGAGTACTCGCCGATCCGCCGCTTGGCCTCGTGCTGCAGCCCGACCATTTCCAGGAGGCGTTCGGTGCGGTCCCGGCGGACGCGCCCGTGCTGCCCGAACAGCCGCCCGTAGAAGTCCAGCGTCTCGCGCGCGTTCAGGAACCGATAGAGGTAGGTCTCCTCGGGGAGGAAGCCGATGCGTTTTTTGGTCGGCACGTCGGTGGGCGGCCGGCCGAACACGCCGATCCGACCTTTGGTGGGGTACAGCAAACACAGAACCATCTTGATGGTGGTGCTCTTACCGGAACCGTTGGGGCCCAAGAGCCCGAACACTTCGCCGCGGCGGATTTCCAGGTTCAAATCCTTGACCGCTTCGACGCGGGCCCGCCACCAGAAGTCCCGGAAGACTTTGGTCAAACCGACCGTTTGCAGCACTGGGAGAAGATCCGCCACCATACGCGCTACCTGCGTCCCTTCTCTTTCTCCTGCTGTTCGAGCCGTTTCATTTCATCGAGCTGGCGCTGTCTGGGATCCGGACCGATGTCGATGCGGACCTCCTTTTGTCCGGGAGGCAGGTGCCACTTTTCCACCTCTTCGTACTTAAAGATCTTCCGCTTGGTCTGGACCCACAGGCGGGTGAACAACAGGTTGGGGGCGCGGAGGTATTCGTCCATCAAGGCCCGGTACTCCTCCTCGTCCGCCTGGATACCCTGCACCGCCTCGGTGTAGTAGGCCTTGGCCTTGAACACCTCGGCCCGCGCCTCGCCACCAGCCACGAACTCGATCAGGTGGTCCAACTCCGCGTGCTGCCGGGCCGCCGCCTCCGCGTCACCGGCGGCCTGGGCGATCTCCCAAGCGGTCAGCACCGTCAGGATCTGCCGGTAGTTTTCCCCCGCGCAGGTGTTGAGGATCTTGTCCCGCTCCTGTTCGGCCTCGCGGATGCGCTTCTGCTTCTGGTTCTCCGCGGAGCTGACCTCCTCAAACGCCTTCAATGTCGGGATGGGCACGGAGGAAAGGGGGATGTCCAGGGCCACCACGCGGATGCCGGTGCCCAGTTCTTCCAGGCGTTGGTTGACCAACCCGCGGACGCGCGCCGCCATTTCGCCGGATTGGTACCGCGTGATCCCCTCCGCGGTGTACTCGGTCGCGGCGACGTGGATCGCCGCGTGATCCAGAACGGCCTTGATGAGCGCCTCGGCCTGGGTCGTGCCGCCGTCCGCGACCGTACGCACGAAGTCCCGCAGGTTGTCAATCTGGTACTCCAGCCGCCATTGCACGTGTACGAGACCGTTGTCGCTGGTCAGCAGGGCACCGTCCTTGACCGGGTTTAGCGTCGGCCGTCCCAGTTGGCTGAGCGGTCTTTCTTTCTCCTGGTCGGTACGGGCGATGAAATGGTCCTCGACTTGCACCACGTTTTTCTTTTGTACCGGAACGCGCAGCGTCTCGTCGATGGGGTAAGGAAAAGCCAGTGAAACGCCCGGGGAGCGGATGTCGCCCAGCAAACGTCCGAAGCGCAGCACCACCGCCTGTTCGTGAGGTTCGATGAACTGCACGCCGGTCAGCAAAAACAGCACGACCAGCACCAACATGATGAACTTGAGCACCTTGAAGCTGGCCCGCAGCGCCTCGGCCAAGGACTGATTGGCGGCGTCCAGCGGCGCCTCCGTCGCCTGGGGGTCGCGCGGGGAATCAGGATGGTGATGCGGAGTGTGCGCCATGATCCGTCTCGAGGGTCTTACGTGCGGCGTCCGTAGGGTCCGAGGCCGGAGCCGTCGTCGGCTGCGGCATCTGATCCAGCTTGAACAAGTCCGTCGGGGCCACCTCGGTGTCCAGGATGAGCGTGACCCGTTCCTTACACAAATCCTCCAGGGCCTTGAGCTTGTCCAGAAAAATCCGCAAGTCCTGGTGCCCGCTGAAGGCGCGATAGATTTCACCCACGCGGCGCTGCCCGTCGTTGCGAATCTCGTCCGCCTTGCGTTGGGCGACGGCCATGATCCGTTCGCGTGCCGCCGTCGCCTCGGCGACAATCTGGGCAGCTTTGGCATCGCCTTCCGTGCGGTAGTTCTCCGCCTTGTTTTCCTCCAACTTCTTCATGTTCTCGAAGATGTCCTTGGTGACCGCCTCGGGCAGCCCCAGCCGTTTGATCCCGAAGATCTTAGTCTGCACCCCGAACTGCTCCAGGGCTTCGGCGGCAAAGGCCTGTTGCATCTCGCCCTCGATCTCGTGCAGACGACGCTCCGCGGGGTCCGTGGAGATGAACTCCGAGAAGTCATGCTTGCCCACCACGGCCTTCTTGTGAGAGCGGATCTTGGCCCGCAGCGCTTCTTCGCCGTCCTTGACCTTGGGATAGGCGATGTGGAACTTGTACGGATCGGCGATGGTCCACCCCGCATAAGTGGTCACCACCAGGTTCTTGCTGTCGCGGGTGGGGGTCTCCTCGATGGTGTCCTCCAGGATGCGGATGCGCGTGTCGAACTTCTCGACGCTCTGGATGGGCCAAGGCCAGCGTGGGTACAGCCCCGGCTTCCGCTTCACGTCCCTGGTGGCGTCGGCTCTCCCGAAGGTCTTGACAATGGCCACTTCGTTAAAGCGCACCTGAAAGGTACACATGTACAGCGCCAGGACGGCCAACAGGGCCATGGCCGCTAATACGGAGGGCAGGTTTCTCATCTTCATCTCACTCCATGCCATCTTCCTTGCCTCGTTGCCTGGTTGCCTCGTTGCCTTGTTCCCCTTCGTCCCTCCGTCCCTGCGTCCCTGCGTGCCTTCCGCGGGAAGATTGCCAACCGTGCGCACCCCCGAAACCGCTTTACCGCCCCGCCAGTCGAAGGT
>JBGPAW010000052.1:0-13884 GCA_041480905.1 Phycisphaerae bacterium | reverse complement strand
CGCCCCCAGCAGCACAGAGGGGCGATCTTGTCCAACCTCCGAAAGGTCCATTCCTGGAAAAAGCGTCGTTGTGTTCATGCCCCGCAGTTTACCATGTACGTCAAGGAGATTTTTTCTCAGGCTCTTACGGTCGCGGTTCGGTTCTTTTCCCAAACCACCCCTCGCGATTCCTTCCGCCCTCTCGACCCTTGAACCCTCGGTCCCTTGAACACCTTATTTTCACAGGACTTGGCGGGAGGCTTTCCCGGCTGGAGTCAAAAACAACCCTGGTGTAGCGTTCCAAGTTTTGGCGTAGTATAATCTTAGTGGAGCGGCGCAGGTATCGCCGGCCTTGAGGGTATCAACGTCGTGCCGCGGTGAGGCTAAGGGCTGTGCCGGGCACTGGACGGGGCGTGCCCGAGGGGGTATAAGTTCATCTTCAATCTCGGTGACGTTCATGACTGAGCAACAGAAAAAGATCGGGGCGATCGTGCTGGTCGTGGCGATGCTGGCCCTGTTGGCCGGCATGGCGTGGAGAAACTTCGGTCCCCAAGAGATACCAGCCAACACCAGGGTCTTCATGGACTCCGAGACAGGGGAGCTTTTCAAAATCCCCACCAAGGATATCAAGCCCTATCCCATGACCAACCCCAAAACTGAAAAGCAGACTTTGCACCCCACCGAGATCTGTTACTGGGGAGAAGAGTGTCGCAAGCACGGTGGGACGCGTGTCATTTTGAACCGCGAGCTGGGAAAGCCGGAGCCCACCTTATGCCCGGTCTGCGGGCACGTGGTGCGCTCACACAATCCGGTTCCGGAGGATTACACCCCGGGCGGGGGCGGCTGAACACGGATTCCGGCTGCGGTCAGCGCTCGGGGGAACGACGCGAACGGAGGTGCTATTGAGATGAACGCCAGCCCATTGAAGATGATCCCCGGGGGGCGAATCGCGGGGCCCATTCTGCGGAGACCACGCGCCTTTACCCTGGTCGAACTGCTCGTGGTCGTCTCGATCATCGCGCTACTGATCTCCATCCTCCTGCCCTCGCTCAAGAAGGCCCGCGACCAGGCCAAGCAGGTCAAGTGCCTGGCTAATCTGAGCGGGCTCGCGAAAGGCCACACCGCCTACGGTGCGGAATGGAACGGTTGGTTTCTAGGCTCCCCGGCGACCACAGGCCAGCAGCTCTTTCCGCGAGGTGTTACTACGCCTCCGGCGGCGACGGACGTGAGGTTGCCCGGGGACGTGGTCCAGATTTGGGACTGGGCCGGTCCGATCGCCGCACTGAGCACGAGTTTGCACTGGAACCGGGCGGAGCGCTGGCGAACGACGCTGATCACCGGGGCATTCGAGTGCCCGACGAACCAGTACATCGCGGGGACGTACGACAGTCCGACGCCGCCGGACGGCGAGTACGACGGATTCGGCCCCCAGCGCATGGTGAGCTACAACACCATGCGCGCGATGATGACCCGGAGCGGCACGGCGCCCGCCGGAACGTCTCCGGACACCCAGCCGGAAATCTACTTCCAGTACTTCCACCCTCAGGTCGGCGGCAGCGAGACCCTCCCCGCATCGTACGAACCGCGTTTGGATCGAGTGGGCAACCCTTCGGAGAAGATCTTCCTGGCGGACGGGTCGAGATACACGGATGTTGGCCGAGGGATCGTTGACTACGACTATGATTGGAAAGGTGGTGCCGGAGGCGCTTTTTCGTCCAACGCGCCGACGGCTCCGGATGGCTATCTCGCGTCCTACGTTCGTTCTTCGCAGCACCCGCAGTTGGCACCGTACGCTTACCGCCACCCCAACGGGCCCAAGCTGGGGTTAATGACGGTCTACTTTGACGGGCATGGTGAGTGGATGAGCGAGGCGCAATCGCGCTGGCCCGATCCCTGGTGGCCAAAGGGCACCGTAATTCCAATTGCCACCGAAATGAACTATGACACTAGGCTGCTGTGCACACCCTACCATACAGGTACTAACTATATCGTTCGGCGCTGACCCGGCGCGCCTTACGAAATTCGCGGCGGCGAGGTTTCGGGGTTGAGGCCGAAGTCGGCGATGGCTTGGGCAACGCGCTGAGGGGGAACTTCCCCTTCGAGCGCCAGGCGGTATAGGGCGGCCACGACAACGTGGGCCGCGTCCACCTCGAAGAAACGCCGCGACGTTTCCCGCGACTCACTCCGCCCGAACCCGTCGGTGCCCAGCGGCGTCAACCCCTGCGGCGTCCAGCGGGCCACCTGATCAGGCCACGAGGACACGTAGTCACTGGCGGCGACGACGGGAGCCGGCCGGGCGGACAACTGCTGTGTGAGGTAGGGTACCCGCGGTGGCGCCGTAGGGTGGAGGCGGTTCCACCGTTCGCAGTCCAGCGCCTCGCGGCGCAGTTCGCTGTAGCTGGTGGCGCTCCATACGTCGGCGGCGACGCCGTACTTCTCGGCCAGAAGCTCCTGGGCGTGCAGGACGCCGTTGAGGATCGGCCCACTGCCGAACAAGTGTACGAACGGCCGATCGGGCGGCAGCGCCGTTTCCCGCACCCGATAGAGCCCCTGGAGCACGCCCTCGCGGACTCCCTCCGGCATCGGCGGCATGACGTACTTCTCGTTGTAGACGGTGAGATAGTAGAAGACATCCTCGCGGGCCTCGTACATCCGGCGGATGCCGTCCTGAATGATGAGGGCCAATTCGTAGACGTAGGCCGCGTCGTAGCTGACGCAGTTGGGCACCGTCGAAGCGTGCAGGAGCGAGTGGCCGTCCTGGTGCTGAAGACCTTCGCCGGCGAGGGTGGTCCTCCCGGCGGTGGCCCCGATCAGAAAGCCCTTGCCGCGTGCGTCGCCGTGGGCCCAGATGCTGTCCCCAACGCGCTGGAAGCCGAACATCGAATAGAAGAAAAAGAACGGGATGCAGTTGAGGCCGTGGGAGGCGTAGGCGGTGCCGGCGGCGGTGAAGGAGGCCATGGCCCCCGCCTCGGTAATCCCCTCTTCGAGGATCTGCCCGTCCATGGCCTCGCGGTAGTACAGCAGCAGGTGCGAGTCCACCGGCTCGTAGAGCTGCCCTTTGTGGGCGTAGATGCCGAACTTGCGGAAGAGGGGGTCCAGGCCGAAGGTGCGGGCCTCGTCGGGCACGATGGGCACGATAAGCTTGCCCAGACGCTCGTCCGCCATCAGCATGGCCAGCATGCGCACGGCCGCCATGGTGGTGGCGACTTCGCGTCCTACGGAGGTCTCGATCACATCCGTGAAGATCTCCAATTCCGGCGCCGCCAGAGCCGGAACTCGTATCACGCGGCGCGGCACGGCCCCGCCTAAGGCGCGACGCCGCTGGCGCAGGTATTCCAGTTCCGCGCAGTCCTCCGGCGGTTTGTAGAAGGGCGCCTCGGCCAACTGCTAGTCGCGAATGGGGATGTCGAAGCGGTCCCGGAAGTGGCGGAGCTCTTCTTCGTTCAGCTTTTTCTGCTGGTGGGTGATGTTGCGGCCTTCGCCGGCCTCGCCCAACCCGTAGCCCTTAATGGTCTTGGCCAGGATGACGGTGGGCTGTCCCCGATGCTCAACGGCGGCCTTATAGGCGGCGTAGACCTTGGCCGGATCGTGCCCGCCGCGGCGCAGTTTCCGCAACTGGTCGTCGCTGAGATGGGCAACCATCTTAAGCAGTTCAGGGTGAGTCCCGAAGAACTTCTCGCGGATGTAAGAACCCGGGGCCACCACGTACCGCTGATACTCCCCGTCCGGCGTCTCGTTCATCCGCTGAACAAGGAGGCCGTGCTCATCAGCGGCCAGGAGCGGGTCCCAGTCGTCACCCCACAGGACCTTAATGACGTTCCACCCGGCGCCGCGGAAGGCGGACTCCAGCTCCTGAATGATCTTTCCGTTCCCGCGCACCGGGCCGTCCAGCCGCTGGAGGTTGCAGTTAACCACAAAGATGAGGTTGTCCAGTTCCTCCCGCGCCGCCAGGGTGATCGCCCCCAGCGACTCCGGTTCGTCGGTCTCCCCGTCACCGAGGAACACCCACACCTTGGAATCGCTGGTGTCCTTGAGGCCGCGGTCTTTGAGGTAATGGTTGAAGCGGGCCTGGTAGATGCCGCTGATGGCACCCAAGCCCATCGACACCGTGGGAAACTCCCAGAAGTCCGGCATCAGCCACGGATGCGGATAGGAGGAGAGTCCCGCCCCGCCGATCTCGAGCTGCCGGCGGAACCGGTTGAGCTGCGCGACGGTCAGACTGCCCTCGAGAAAGGCCTGGGCGTAGATGCCCGGCGCGGCGTGGCCTTGGTAATAAACGAAATCCCCGTCGCGGTGCCCGGCCTTGCCGTGGAAGAAATGGTTGAAGCCGACCTGGTAGAGCGTGGCGGCGGAGGCGAAGGTGGAGATGTGGCCGCCGATGCCGGGGCTTTCGCGGTTGGCCCGCACCACCATGGCCATCGCGTTCCAGCGAATCCAGCTCTTGAGCCGCCGCTCGATGGCCCGGTCGCCCGGATAGGGCGGCTGCCGCTCGAGCGGAATGGTGTTGACATAAGGGGTGTTGAGCGCACCGGGCAGCGCGGCCCCCGCGGCCCGGGCCCGGTCGATGAGACGCGAGATCAGGTATTCGGCCCGGGCCGGCCCGTGGGAACGCAGCACGGCGTCCAGCGATGCGAGCCATTCGCCCGTTTCGGTCCGGTCGATATCCATGCCACCCACCGGAGAATGACTTAACTTTGTTTCCTTTGAGCTCGGCTTCGTACCGGCCGACGTAGTCCTTGAGGATCTCCGGCTTGACCGAAGCTTACTCCCTCGTGTAGTGCCTCAGAATTGACGCAACGTCTTCTGTGCCGAACCGCAACCGTCAGCCCTTGACACCATGTGTCAAGGGTCAGCGAGCGGTCCAGCACGTCGCCAAGTCACGCCGCTCCCTCACGGTCGCGGTTCGGATAAGCTGCGGCTCCACTGAGGCACTATACCAGTCTATCCTCCGGCTGCCGGGGCGGTCAGGTTCATGGTGCTCAGATCGACCGCCGCGACCCCGCCTCCGCCCGTACTGAACTTGACCAGCTTGGCCCCCGGCGCCACCAGGTAGAGAAACACGTAGGTGTACTCGCCCTGAAGGCGGTTTTCCGTGAGCTTCTCCCAGGGACGAACTCCGCGGCTGGTGGTCACCTCCTCCTCCGGGAAATACTGGATCTCGATGTAGGGGCTGGCGTCCACTTTGCCGATGACATAGGCCCCGATCGGACGATACTGGCGGCCGGCGCTGTCGGTCACAATGTAGTTCTTCATGGTGGTAACGGCGAGGGCCAGGGCTTTGCCGAGGGTGCTGCCGGCCTGGAGCCTCTGGACATTCAGGTGCAGTAAGCACTTTCCGGGAGGCACCGCGAACCGGCTCAGCGGCGGTTTGGACTTCCGCTGCCCCTGGTCGTTGAGCAAGCCGTGGAGGTGGCCGTACTTGAGGGCCTGCTTGGCGTCGTCGCTCTCGAAATCGACGCTCAGGTAATCGGTCATGGTGATCCCGTTGGGGAAGCTGTCACCGAAGAAGGTACCGGTCGGCGTGACGCCGGCGACGCGGCCTGGGGGTTCCGCCGGGGGAGCAGGCGGCGGGCCGCCGCCGGGCGGCGTGGGGGCCGGTCCGCCCGGGGCCGCCGAGGCGACGACCCCGGCCGGGGGACCTGCACCCAGTTTGAGCACCTCGCGCGCTCCGCCCTTGTACTCGACAAAACGCGGCTCGAAGCGCGTGGGCACCTCAAACACCACGTCCACCAGGTTGCGGGCGTTGGGTTTGAGCAGGATGGCCAGGAAGGGGGTGTTGCCCTCGCCCTTCAGGTCGTAGATGGCTTTGTCATCCAGCGCTGAGTAGGCGGCCGCGATCGCGTGGTACTGCTCGGGCTGGTCGGCACCCCGGTCGCCGACCAACCGCGTCTGGAAAAGGGTGAAGCGCTGCTGGTTGTCCTCGTCCTGGGCCTCCCGCTCGATCTGCATCCGGACACGGATGAATTTGTGGCCCGAGTCCGCCTTTTTGGGTTCGTAATTCGCCGTTTTGCCTCCTTCGCCGACCACCTTGCGGTAAACGTAGGTTTCCTCCCAGGCCGCCGCGACCTTCATGGCTCCGGGAGGAGCAAAACGACGTACGCTGCGGTTGTCCGCTTTCTCCGTGGGGAAGACGGCCTCATTCCAGCCGATTTCGGTGACGAAATTCGGGTGCACTTTGCCGAACGAGTTCGGCCCGCTGAACACGCCGTCGGAGAGCATGGACCCCAGCTTGGCGGCGAAGCGGTCCGGTTGCAGCCACAGTTCGTCCTGTTCCGCTTTGGCGGGGTCCGCCTGATCCACCCGCGTAAAGCCGAGGAAACCGGTCCCCCAGGGAATGAGCTGGAGACCGATGGCCAGCATGCCCACCATGACGTAAGCGGCGACGGCGCCGAACACGAACCCGCCGGCCTTGTCCACCATGAGCGGGACCACGCAGGCCCGCTGGACGTATTGGTCCAGCAGCACGCGGAGAACCAACAACGGTATGGCGAACATGCCGATGAGCGACAAGCCCAGAGCGTAGTCCGGTTTGAACTGGACCAGGAGGTTGAGCGCGATATACTCGAAGGTGGCGAAGGCCAGAGCGGCGCAGAGAATGGCCAGCACCGCGGCGAGCAGGGCACTGAACAATCCCTGAATCGCGTGGAAATAAGTGATGGCCAGCAACAGGAGCACCATCCCGAGCGAAAACCACATGGCGCGTCCCCTTTCAGGCGGCGTCCACGCGTAGGCCGCGTAGAATCTCGTTGAGACTGGTGGTGCCGTCAATCACCTTCAACAGCCCCTCCTCCTGGAGGTAATACATTCGGTTCTTGCGGGCTTGGACCTTGACCGCCTTCAACGGGCCCCCTTCGGCGATCAGCGCCTGGATGCTCTTGTCCACCACCAGGATTTCAAACACCCCCGTCCGCCCGACGTAACCGCTGCCCTGGCAGGTCTGGCAGATGGTCTCGCGGCCGCGCCGGTCCAGAATCGGTTCGGTGGGTTGGCGGTAGAAGGTCTCGATCTTGTCCGCGGGCAGGTTCGCCTTGCGGAGGAGTTTCTCGTCGGGGCGATACGACTGCCGACAGGTCGTGCACAGGATGCGGATCAACCGCTGATTGACCACGCCGAGCAGGGCCTTGGCCACAATCGGCGGGTTCTCCACGAAGGCCAGCAGACGGGCAAGAGCGTCGATGCAACTGCCGGCTTCGATCGCCAGGTAGATTTTCTTGTCATCCCCTGCCGCCTGACAGGCCAGCAGGGCGGTCTCGCGATCCTCGCACTCGCCGATGAGCAGCACGTCGGGTTCGCGCCGCAGGACGGTCTGAACCTGGCGGGCATAGCTGATGTCCGGGTCGTGGCGGTACTTGTGCTGGGTGATGTTGTCCAACTCCAGCAGCGGGGCCTTCTCGAGGGTGTGCAGGTTCTGCATGAAGGCATCGTGTTCGCGCATGACGGCGTACTGCGTGGTGGTGATGCCGTTGTGCTTGGGCGCGCTGAAGAGCACCAGCCCGCTGGGGGCCTTGATCAGTTGGCGAAGGCTTTCCACCCGCGGCTCCGCCAGACCCAGCGCGTTGATGCGTTTGAGCTGCGCGGGTGACTGGACCCGCAGCCGCAGCTTCTCCCCGGCGGTGGACCCGGAGGCGGTGATCTCGACGCGTCCCAGGTTGACGGAGTCGGTCAGCAGACCGGCCCGCAAGGCGCCGGTTTGCGGGCGGCGGCGCTCTTCCGGATTCAGGCCCGTCAATTTCTTCAGATAGTTAACCACGTGACCAGCCGTTTCGACCGAGAGGCTGTTGGGTCTCTCCGAAGCCACCCCGTCGATGCGCTGGACGACTCGGACGCTTTCGGCGCCGACCACCAGGTCCACGTCCGTCACCCGCCGCCACAGAGTGTCGAAAAGGAACTCCTGCACCTCGTCAAAGGCCTCCCGCTCCGTCGGGTCGTCCGGCCGCTTCACCGCTTTCCCGTCGGCGGTGCCCAGCAGCACCCGGATGCCTTTGTCCACCTTCTCCTTCTTCTCGCCCTTGGCCCGGGCCGCCAGGCGCAGCACGTGGGCCCAGGTCAGCACGCGGGCCTGCTTCACCACCCGCCCGTTGCGGTGAAAGACGTACGCGAGCAAACCCCCGCCGGCCAGCAGCAGGAAAAACGCCAAGCCCAGGAAAAACAGGTTCCCCGGCCAGGGCACGAAGAACAGCACGAACCAGCCCGCGAGTCCGCCGCTGAGCACGATGAGGTTCCACTGCTCGCGCTTGGTCTTGACTAAGATCGCGTCGAGGTCCACCCACTGACAGGCAAAAGCCCAGGCGATGACCAGCACCGCCACCGCGCCCAGCTTCACGTAGCTGAAGTATCCGCCGGCTTCGCTCTGCGCCAAAGTGAAAAACACCGTGTGCATCATGCGCGAGTATCCGCTGAGGACCGTGCTCGGCGCGCCCCGCCCCGGAGCGCGGAAAGCACGCTAACCGATAATCCCTCCACTGCTCACCGAGATCCCCTTGAGCCGCATCTTCAGTTCCTCCGGGTTGGGGGCGGCTTCGTAGGCGGTCTTGGCCGAGATCGTCTCCGTCTCCACCAGTCGGCGGAGAGATTCGGTAAAGTCGAGCATGCCCTCGTGGTACGAGTTCTTGATCACGCTGTTAATGTCCTTGTCGCGGGATTCGCCGATCAGCTTGCGGATGGTCGAGTTGCAGATCATGACCTCCACCGCGGGGATCAGCGGGATGTCCCGGCGAATCCCCGGAAGCAGCTTCTGGCAGATGATGGCCTGGAGGTTGAACTGCAACGAGCTGCGGATGAGCGGACGGGCCTGCTCGGGGAACAACTCCAGGATGCGGGAGAGGGCTCCCGCACAACTGGAGGCGTGCACCGTCCCGAAACACAGGTGCCCCGACTCCGCCGCCTGGAGGGCCGCCGCGAAGGTCTCCTGGTCGCGCAGCTCGCCGATGAGCACCACGTCGGGGTCCTGCCGCATCAGGTACTTCAGGCCGTCGGAGAAGTCCGCCACGTCCAGCCCGATCTCGCGCTGATTGACGAACGCCTTCTTGTCCTCATAGACAAACTCGATCGGGTCCTCGATGGTCACGATGTGACACGCCCGCGTGTCGTTGATCTGCTGGAGCATGGCCGCGATGGTGGTGCTCTTGCCGCTCCCGGTGATCCCCGTGAGCAGGATCATCCCTTGGTGGAGGTTGGCCAGCCTCTCCAACACCGGCGGAAGGTGCAGCTCTTCATAATCGCGAATATGTTTGGGGATGCGGCGGGCCGCCACCGAGGTTAAGCCGCGCTGCCGAAAAACGTTGATGCGGAAACGGTCCTCGCCCACCTGATACGCGAAATCACAGGCTCCCTTCTCGCGGAACAGCGCCCGCTGCTCGGGCGACATGATCTCGAACAGCATCTCCTCGATGACCTCGTTGGAGAGCGGTTCACCCTGCAACGGGCGGACCCGACCGTCCAGCCGCACGTGAGCCGGTGCTCCGGCCTTGAGGTGCAGATCGGAAGCGCCCATCTTCATCACCGAACGGAAGTACTTCTCCACCCGAAGCTTGCCGTCTTTGACCGCCGGCGGAACGGGCGCAGCGAGACCTTCGGGATGCACGGTTTCTTCGGCTTGACCGCCGTTCTCCACCGAATCTTTCCCCGCTGTCTGGGTGGCAGGCCTTCACGCGGTTGCGACGGCAACTGCGGGTAGGCCTGCGTTGCGGTCCAGGGTCATTCTAGTGATCCGCGCCCCGGCGGCAAGTCAGCGGATGATTCGGCCGGTGCGCTGTTGCTTCCGGGCCGCTTCGACCGTACTGCGCAGCAGCACCGCCACCGTCACCGGCCCCACGCCTCCCGGCACGGGGGTAATGATCGAAGCCACTTGGGCGACCGCCGCGAAATCGACGTCGCCGACGATGCGCGGCTTGCCCCCGGAGTCCCCAGCCCCGGGCACGCGGTTGATCCCCACGTCAATCACGACCGCGCCGGGCTTGACGTGCTCCGCCTTGACCAGTTCGGCGACCCCCGCCGCGGCGATGACGACGTCGGCCTGACGGGTGTGCGCCGCGATGTCCGGCGTGTCGATGCAACTGCTCGTCACGGTCGCGCTCTGGGTGAGGAGCGCGAGCGCGATGGGGCGTCCCGCGACGGGTCCCTGTCCGATAACGCACACGTGTTTGCCACGGACGTCGTACCGGGCTTCTTTGAGGATTTCGACCGCCGCCAAGGCCGTGCATGGCGCGATGATCGGGTCTTCGTAGAACAACAGTCCGATGTTGGCGGGGTTGACCCCCTCGACGTCTTTGTAGGGGTCGATGCAATACTGCAGGGCGGCGGTGGGCATGCCCCCCGGCAGCGGAAGGTGAAGCATAATGCCGGTAGCCTGCGGATCAGCGTTGAGCGCCTGAATGCAGCGGCGGATGTCCTCCTCCGAAGCGGTCGCGGGCAGGGTGTGCAGCCGGTATCCAATGCCGACCTCCTGGCACCGCGTCTCCTGGGATTGGGCGTAAATCCGTCCAGCCGCCGGCTCGCCGACCAGGATGGCGTGCAGCCATATGGTGACGCCCTGCCGACGCAACGCGGCAACCTCCTGCTGCGTCTGCCGCTTGATCCGCTCAGCCAAGATGCGTCCGTCGATGACTCGCGCCGCCATTGGGTTCACCCCTATGCAGAGCGTAGCTCCAGGCGTCCGAGTTTAAGGAAAGCGTTGCAGCAACCCAGCTCCGCGGTTCGGCGGACCGACCAGCGCCCAAGCGTGTTTTCCGAGAACAGCCGAGATGAGGTCGCCACCACGGGCGTGGATCAGGCGGCCGCACACCAGGATCAGCGCGCCGACCACACCCACAGACCAGCTCGATCTTCGGAGCATCGGAAACCGGGGAGGCATAGGCCGAACCTTACGGCGAGTACCCCTCCGGAGGGTATCGCACGCTCTCTGCTACGTCACAAGTGCGAATACTAAGGTACCGGAGTGCAGGCTACTGCACAAGAAACCGTGCTAAGGTGCGAAAAAAGCGTAGTACATCGAAAGGTGTCAGGTGTGGCTGGACATTTTGGCAAATCG
This sequence comes from Phycisphaerae bacterium, assembly GCA_041480905.1. Classification (GTDB taxonomy): domain Bacteria; phylum Planctomycetota; class Phycisphaerae; order UBA1845; family UBA1845; genus JAAEQG01. The sequence goes on along the minus strand of JBGPAW010000052.1, from coordinate 2,876 downwards.
GGAGGGCGAGGCTCCTGCCGAGCCGAATTATGCGGCTCGGCAGGAGCCTCGCCCTCCCGATTTGCCAAAGTTCCTGGCCACACCCCAAGCGGTCACCGCTCAGGGAGCCGAGAGGCTCCTGGGGTTGGCGCTGCGGGCGGTGGAGCGGGCGGGCCGGGGCTGGTCTCCGGTGGAGGCCCGGCGGGTCGGGCCAGCGTTTGTAGTCGAAGTCGCGCGGCAGGCCGACCAAGCCCCACCGTTCGACGTCGCCGCCCCGTCGGGTTTGACTCGATCCACCCGTAAGTTATCATCCGCCGGGAGCCGGTCGCCGGCGTCAGCATCCGTGATTGTAGGCTGTTCGCGTGAAAGATCGAGACCGACAAACGTTCGACGCCGGTGAATTGGCCGTCGTGCTCAGTCATTACGATCTCGGCGTCATCGAGTCCATCACCCCCTTCGAACGCGGTTCGCGCAAGAGTCCCAAGGTCGGCATAGTGTGTACCAAGGGTAAGTTCCTGCTCAAACGCCGCGACCGAGAACGGAGCGTCCTGCCGCGGATTGGCTTCGCTCATGCCCTGCAAGCCCATCTCCACGCCGCCGGGTTCCCCCTGCCGGCCCTGGTCCGCCCGGTGGACGCCCCCGAGACCCTGCTCCTCTGGCGCGAGCAGGTGTACGAGCTTTTTGAGTTCGTGGCGGGCCACCACTATCGCGGTGCCGACGGGGAGACGTTCGACGCCGGGGCCACGCTGGCACACTTTCACCACAAGGCGCACGGTTTCACCTGTGGCGAGGAACCGCCCACCGGCGTTTATCACGACGCCCTGGCGGTGCGGGCGGGGCTGAACGGCATTCCGGCGCGGCTCTCGGGACACGAGAGTGTCACCGGTCGGGAAGGTGAACTGCTCGGCGTCGCCCAGGCCCTTTTCGACGCTTACGACCGCGCCGCGGTGCGGGCCGACCAAGCCGGTCTGGGGGCCCTTGGCATCGGCGTGACTCATTCCGATTGGCACCCCGGTAACATGCTCTTCCGTCACGACCGGGTCGCCGCCGTCATCGACTATGACTCCGTACGCTACGCCAGACACGCCCTCGACGTCGCCAATGGCATGCTCCAGTTTTCCATGGCCACCGAGGCCAAGCTGGAGAATTGGCCCGACCATTTCGACGAGAGCCGGCTCCTCCGGTTCCTGGCGGGCTACGAATCGGTACGGCAGCTCTCCCCCGTCGAGAAGCACTGCCTGGTGCCTCTGATGATCGAGGCCCTCATTGCCGAATGCGTCGTGCCCATCGCCGCCACCGGTTTCTTCGGGAGACTGCAGGGCTTTGGCTTCATGAAGATCGTGCGCCGCAAAGTCAAATGGCTGGAGGACCACGCCGACCGCCTCACCGCGCAGTTCCTTTCCCGCCCAACGAATTCGGACGGCAAAATTCCACCAGCCGAACCGGCCCCGAATCTGGTGGGCGAGGCTTATCCTCTCGCTCGGAATCCGCAACCTTGAGCTTGGAACTCAGTGTCGTTTCACGACGATGACGGTTAGGTCGTCGGCCTGTTTCGTCCCCCCGCCGAACCGGACCACGGCTTCGTGAAGCCGTTCGATGAGGTGTTGCGCTGAATCTTCCCGACAGGCGCGGACCACATCGAATACCCGCTCGGTGCCGAACTGCTCGCCGTGGACGTTGGCCCATTCGATGAACCCGTCCGTCGCCAGGACCAGAATGTCTCCGGGCTGCATCCGCAGCGGGGGGCCTGGTGTGGCGGCGAAATCGGACAGGACCGCCAGGGGCAGGGTGCTGGCCGGCAGTTCCACGCCCAAGTCGCTGCCGGCAGCCAGGTACAGCAGCGGACCGTGGCCGGCGCTGACGTATTCGATCACGTGTCGCTTCGGGTCCAGCACACCAAAGAAGGCGGTCACGAACCGACCGCCGCTGAGGTCCTCCATCAGCCGTTCGTTCACGCGCGACATGATCACGGACAGATCGTCCGTCATGGTCATCAGAGCGCGGATCAGGGCCCGGCATTCGGCCACGATCAAGGCCGGTCCGATGCCATGTCCGGTGGCGTCCGCCACCAATAAGCCCACCGCGCCGCCGGGCAGGGGCGCGTAATCGAAGCAGTCGCCGCCGGTTTCGTCCGCCGGGCGGTTCCACCCGGCCAAGTCATACCCTTCCACGACGGGGGCACGCTCCGGCAGCAACGAACTCTGAATCTCCCGGGCGACAGCCAGATCGTGGGCCAAACGCTGCTTCTCGGCGAACTCCTCGAGCAACATCTGACGTTGGATGGCCACGCCCGCCAGCGAGCCGAGGATCGCGCCTTCCTCCTCGTCCGGTCCGTCGAATACGCCGGTGTGTCTGTTCAGGGCCTGGAGCACGCCCACGATCGCGCCGTCGTAGCCGGTCAGCGGGACGGAGAGGAGGTTGCGCGTGCGATAACCCGTCTGCCGGTCGATCTCGCGGTTGAAGCGGCGGTCCGCGTACACGTCCGGGACGTTGATGATGGACCGGGTGGCCACCGCGTCCCCCGCTACGCCCAGCTTCGCCGAAAAGCGGATGTCGCGTTCGCCGGTGGCCACCTTGCTGTAGAGTTCATCCGTGGCGGCGTCATAGAGGAACACCGAGGCCCGCTCGCAGTTCAAGACTTCCAGAGCGGCCTGCTCCACCCGCTGGAGCAACGGCACCAACTCCGTGGTCGAGCCCAGGTGCTTGGAGACCTCCAGCAGGGCGGTCAGGTCACGGATTTGCCGTCGCAGTGCGTCCTCGCCCATGACCTACAGCATCGCACGACCGCCGGTGAAAGGCAAGCTCCGCCGACGCGCGGGACGGGTGTGGCCAGGAACTTCGGCAACAAGGGAGGGCGAGCCTCCCGGCGAGCCGAATCACACGGTTCGTCAGGGTGG
>JBGPAW010000051.1:0-13989 GCA_041480905.1 Phycisphaerae bacterium | reverse complement strand
CTTCATCATCGGGCTGGAGGAGGGGACCCTGCCGTTTGCGCGGAGCGACGAGTCCGGCCGGCAGGCTGTTGAGGACGAGGAAGAGGAACGCCGCCTGTGTTTCGTGGGCATGACCCGGGCCAAGCGCGAACTGACCATGACCCACTGCCGCTATCGTCTGGTGCGGGGCGTGGAGACGCGGATGGTACGTTCGCCGTTTCTGCGCTCCCTGCCGCGTGAGCAGGTGGAATGGGTGGACCTTTCCGACCAGCCGGCGGACCGCCGCAAGACCTCCTCCGCTGGCGGCGGTCTGCCCGACGACATCGAGCAATGGGAGGTCGGTTCGCTGGTGCGGCACCCCGTCTACGGGTTGGGCAAGATCACGTGGCTCCGCCGCGGACCGCGCCGCACCCACGTCGGCGTCGCCTTCGAGAACGGCACCGACCATAGCTGGGTACTGGAGTTCGCCGACTTGACTCGCGTGGACTACGACGAAGTGGACTAACTTACGACTTCAACACCCCCGTGGCCCGTTGCCACTTGATGGTCAGACCGATGCCGCCCGACAGCGGCGTCTGCGGCTCGTAACCGAGGAGTTCGCGGGCCTTGGTGATGTCGGCGACATAGCGGGTCACCTCGCCCGGTCGTGACGGCTCGTAGGTCACCCGGGGCTCCTTGCCGAGGGCCAGGGAAATCAGGTTGACCACGTCGACGAGGGTACTGCCGTGCCCGAAGGCGAGGTTGATGGTCTGGTTGACCACGCGGCGCTCGGCCAGCGCGTCGATCCCCGCCAACACTCCGGCGACGCAGTCGTCCACGTAGGTGAAGTCCAGCACCTTCTTGCGCCCGTAGACCACGATGGGCACGCCCCGCGCGATCCGGTCGATGAACAACGGAATGACCCGTTCCATCCGCTCGGCGTCGGTGTCAAAGCGGCCGTAGACGTTGCTGAACCGAAACACCAGGTAAGGCAACCGATAGCACTGCGCGTAGGCGTAGATGAACGCCTCCCCGGCGATCTTGCTGGCGGAATACGGGCTCTCCGCCACCACGAAATCGGCGGCGGCTTCGTCCGTGACGTGCCGGTGGATGTCGCCGTACACCTCCCGCGAACTGCCGAAGATGATCGGATAGCCGTGCCGTCGGCAGTACTCCAGCACGGTGAAGCACATTTTGGCGTTGTCCATGGCCCGCTCGGGGTGCTCGACCAGCTCGAAGACCTTGGCATAGGCCGCCAGATGGAGCACCACGTCGAACCCCGTGCCGGCGGGCAGATCCTCGACCCGGGCCATCGCCAGGTCCATCCGCAGCGTCTCGAGGCGGTCGGTCCAGGTGTTCGGCCGATGGTCGAGTCCCAGCACCGTGTCGCCGCGCTCCAACAGCGCCAGGCCCACGTTGGTGCCGATCTGCCCGCTCGATCCCGTGATAAGTACCTTCATACGCGAAGGGTGGGTACCGCCCACCACGAACTCCTGGGCACGGCCCTCAGATGAACGCCTCCTCGACGAGCTCGCACACCAAGTGGTAGGCCACCTCGTGGACCTCCTGAACACGGTCGCTGGCGGTATGGTCCGCCCGCAAGCACTCGTCGCAGAGTTCGACGAGCCGCCCGCCGGACCGCCCCGTGAAACCCACCACCCACGCCCCGCGCCGTCGGGCCGATTCCACCGCCGCCACTATGTTCGGCGAGGTGCCTGAAACGCTCAGCACCCACAGACCATCCCCCGCGCCGACCAGCGCCTCCACCTGCCGGGCGAAGATGTGCTCCGCCCCCAGGTCGTTGGCCACCGCCGTCAACGTGGAAGTATCCGTGGTCAACGCCACCACGGGCAGGGCCCGGCGGTCGCGCTTGAATCGACCTTGCAACTCCGCGGCGATGTGCTGCGCGTCGGCGGCACTACCCCCATTGCCCAACACGTAAACCCTGCCGCCCGCGCGGATGATCGCGATGATCCGTTCGGCCACGCGCTGAAGCACGGGCACCGCGGCTTGGAGGGCCGCCACCGCCCGCAGATGATCGTCAATCGCCGCGCGGGGATCGCTCATGAGGGGTTCGCCCCCTGCTGGATCCGGGCGATCAGCGCCGTCGAGCTATATCCTTCCACGAGCGGGAGCAGCACCACCCGCCCGCCGTGGGCCTCGACGAACTCCCGGCCGACGACGCCCTTGGCGGCCCAGTCTTCCCCTTTCACGAGCACGTCGGGTCGGACTTGCTCGATCAGCTTGGCCGGCGTCGGCTCATCGAACAAGATCACATAGTCCACGCACTCCAAAGCCCCCAGGACGCGAGCCCGAGCGCGCTCGCCGTTGAAGGGGCGGCCCACAGCTTTGTGCTGGGCCCGCACGCTGGCGTCGGCGTTCAATCCCACCACCAGCACCGAACCGAGCTCGCGGCACCGCTGCAGGAAGTCCACGTGTCCCGCGTGCAGGATGTCGTAACATCCGTTGGTGAACACGATCGTCTCGCCGCGGTCGCGCCGCAACCGCAGTTCACCGACCAACTCCTCCAGCGAACGCTGCTTGCCCTGACGGCGGTCCCGGCTCAATCGCAATTCCGCCAGCACTTCCTCTCGCGTGATCGGCACACAACCGAATTTTTCGACCTCGAGACCGCCCGCGACATTGGCCAACCGGACGGCATCATCGAGGGACGCTCCGGCGGACACCGCCGCGGCCAGCATGGCCAGCACTGCGTCTCCGGCCCCGGTGTTGTCGTACACGCTCCGCGGACGGGTGGGAACGTGTATCCAAGGCCGGCCCCGCTCCGCCAGCACCGCCCCGTCACGATCGAGGGTCACTACTACGGCATTCACCGTCAGGGACGCCCGCAACCGTTCAGCCGCCTCAGCCGCCCGCTGCACGGTGTCGCACGGTTCGCCCGTCGCCTGGCTCAGTTCGTTCCGGTTGGGAGTCACGATGGTCACGCCCGTATAGCGGTCATAACGGCCCTGCCGTCCGGGATCGACCAAGACCGGCACGCCCCGCGAAGCGGCGGCACGGATCACGCCCTCCACCAGGATCTGGCTGATCACGCCCTTATCGTAGTCTTCGAGGCACACGGCCCGCACCTCGGGAAGCACCGCCTCGATATAGGCCAGCACGCCCGACCGCTCCGCTTCGTCGAGCGGGGTGGTGGTCTCTTCATCCAGCCGCATCAACTGCTGGCGGTGACGGTGTTGCGCCAGACCTACCAGGCGCGTCTTGGTCGTGGTCGGACGTCCGGGACAGCGCAGCACCCCGGCGCACCCAACCCCTGCCGCCTCCAGCAACTGCAGCAGGCGGTCGCCGTGGCGGTCCGTACCCAGCACCCCGCAGCACAACACCTCCACGCCCAACGCCCGCAGGCACGCCGCCACGTTGCCGCTGCCCCCCAACGCCTCCGTGTTGCTCACCACCCGCAGAATGGGCACGGGGGCCTCGGGGCTGATCCGCTCCGCGTCGCCGTACAGGTAGCGATCCAGGATCAGGTCGCCGACCAAGAGGACGCGGCCCGAGCCGAAACTTTGCACCAATGAAATCAGGTCGTGGGGCATGCACGTTGCTTTCCGCCGCGCCTCTTCAGCGCGCCGGGCATGCTACGTCGAGGGCGGTCCGCCTGTCAAACGGGAAGGGACTACGGTCTCCTTCCCACGGTTCGACGCTAACCATACGTGTCCCACGCGCCGGCACAAGATCGCGGCACGCCGTTCAGGGCACCGCCCCCCGGGGGGTAAGTATGGGAGTCTCTTCTCTGGAGTTCTGCGCCTCTGCGTTCCGCCTCTCTCGTGCTACGCTTCGAGCGGTACCAGGGTCACGTCCTGGATGCTATGGCCGGTAAGGCGGGCGAGGCGGAGGACGGCGCTCGGATGGGCGGGGCGGTTCGGCAGCCAAATCAGCAGATGATGGCGGGGGTCGTCAATGGCCACGATCAGGTCCGGCGCGACCTCGGCACGGCGAAGGGTTTGGCCACCGGCTTCGTAACGGCAGGTGAAGGTGTCGCCCAGCACGCGGGCAAAGACCGCGAGCGTGGTATCCGTGAAGAACAGCCGCGGGACCCCGCCGGTGGTCAGCAGGGCGAGGCTCTCCGCCGGTCGTCGGCTGCCGCCGTGCAGCACGGTCGGCGACGCGGTTCGGCCATCCGGCCAGTGCAGGATTTGCCCGTCGGCGTTTCCCGCGAACGTGTCCGCCCCCACAGCGAGGGCAGCCGTGATCACCGAGGCGCTGCCGGTGAAAATCCGGCGATCGTTTTCGTCGTGGTGGACGAAGGAGACGATGCGCTCGTCCACGCTGAAAACCACGCGGTCGCCGGCCGCGTGCACGTTGCGGACTGCGCTCGCGCCACCGGTCAAGTCCTCCAGACAGCGCGTGCAACTTTCCGGTTGCGCGTAACTCCAGCGCAGCAGACCCAACTCGGAATGGGTGGCGAAAACCCAGTCGCCATGTAATGCCACGGCATTGACGCCGCCGCGCACCTCCCCGGACGCCGGAGTCACATAGACCGTTTCCGCGGCGGATGCTTCTACCCCCAGCTCATACACCCCCTGCGCCGCCCCGACGAACAACCGCAGTGCTGAACGCTGAGTGCTGAGTGCTGAGTCCGCATTCCGAGCCGTGACCGTAAGGGAGCGGCCTTCTTCGTGTGCCGGGCCGATTGCGGATTCCGGACAACACAGGGCTTGGATCGAGCGCAAGGGGCCGATGGGGCCTTCCAGCGTCATCCGCCGGGCTGGGGCGTCGAATGAATCGGGCGCGAAGAACAGTAGCTCTTGCCCGCTCGCGACGACCACCCATCGCGTCGCCGGCACGATCGCCTGCGACTCGAACAAGGCTTGGTAGAGCTTGGCCCGTTCGGATTCTCCGAAGGTGCGGAGCAAATCAGGCAGAGCGGCCTGGGGTGTCGCGGCGGCTAATTCCTGCAGTCGATGCAGCGTCGCTTCCAACTCGTTGAGGTGTTTGGCTCGGGCCTCGATGAGCGCGGCGCGAACTTGTTCCTGCGCGGCGTGCTCGTCGAGCCGCCGGATGGTCGCGGCCTGTTGGGCCCGCACGGCGCGGAGCGCTTCGGATTCGAATCCCACGTCGATCCGGCCGGTCAACGCCAGACCCGCTTCAAAGCAGGGGGTCTCCAGCGCTTGGCGCATGGCTTCGGCGGCCGCCTCGTGGCATTGGCCATCGACGAGATTCTCGACTTCCTGCTGCCCGGCCAACGCCGCCAAGGCCTCGGCCAGGACCGGCGCCAGATACCGGACGACGGCCGGCAAACGCACGAATCGGCTGCTGCCCAGCACGGTCCTGCGGAACGACTCGGCCTCACTCCGCTCGGGCACCAGCATGACCCGTAACGTGACATTGGCCTGGCACAGGTAGTTGTCGCGGCTGGTCAATCCCCCGCGGAGGAAGGTGAGCTCCAATGGCGAAGTACGCAGGAAGAGCACTTCGCGGACGCCTTCGCCGGCGATCTCCCGGCCGGGCTCCACCAGGACGCGGTCACCCGCCGCGCGGGTCACCAGGGCGGCGAAGTCCGTCGGCAGGGTCAGCATCCGCGACAGCAGACCGAACAACTCCCTCCCCGGCGCCACCGCCGCTATCAGTTCGGCGTCCTTAAACCACCGCTGGATGTCGAGCTTGCCGGAACTCATCCTCGCTCTCCAGCCTCCCTTAGGCCACGAAGACACAAAGACACGAAGCAGGCTTATGTGAATGGAGATTCACGCGCCGGTGGAACCTCACCAGCCTCCCCTCTGTATTCTCCATTCTCCATTCTCCATTCTCCATTCCTCTTGGTGTCTTCGTGTCTTTGTGGCCTTTCTTTGCCTATTTCCCGGTCGCGGCGAATTTCTCGTACCGGGCCAGGTCGGCGGCGTTGACCGAGGGCAAGGTGGCCTCGATCACCGTCATCAAGTCCTGCTTTGAGATCGGGCGCGGTTCCCGCCCGGCCACCGACTCCATGAAGGGGATGGCGGCGGCCTGCTGCACGATGTTCTTGATGTCGGCCCCGCTGTACCCCTCCAGCCGGTCGCACAGCACGCCGAGATCGACGTCCTCCGCCACCGGGCGATCGCCGAGGTGAATCTCCAGCAGCTTGAAGCGGGCCGGTGCGTCCGGCAGGCCGATGTACACCCGGGCGTCGAACCGTCCCGGCCGCAGGATGGCCTCGTCCAGCAACCACGGCTTGTTGGTGGCTCCGATCAAGAGCAGCGCTCGCTCCCCCTGGCGGTCAAATCCTTCGAGTTCCTGGAGGATTTGCGGGACGACGCGGGCCATCACCGTCGAGCCGTCCGACTTCCGTCGCGGCACCAGGGCCTCGATCTCGTCGATGAAGATGACCGATTTGGGCTCGGCCTTGGCCGCCTCGAAGAGCTTGCGGATGTTCTGCTCGGCCTCCCCCACCCATTTGCTCATCACCTGGGCCGGGCTGATGACGAAAAAGGTGGCGTCGATTTCCTTGGCGATGGCCTTGGCCATCATGGTCTTGCCCGTGCCCGGCGGGCCGTAGAGCAGGACTCCGCCGCCCACGTCGATCCCGTAGTGCTGGGCCAACTCCGGGTGGGTGAAGGGGTAGATCATCTTGAGGCGGATTTCCTGCTTGACGTCCTCGAGGCCGGCGATGTCGTCGAAGCCGACGTCGGGCTTCTCGGGGACGATCCAGTCGGAGGCGTCCGTCCCGCTGCCTTCCTCATCCTTGACCTTGGCGCGGGCGGGGGGCTTCTTGCCGCTCTTTTTGGCGCGGTCGCACTCCTTGGCCAAATCGACCAGTTCGCGTGCGATCTCTTCGTGCTGGCGGCGGGCTTCGGGGGTCTTGGCCGCCTCGGCCAACTCGACCATGCACTCCGCCGCCTCGACCAGATAGGTCTTGGCGGCGGCGTAATCGCCCGTCTTATAGGCCGAGAGACCCTTGGCCTTAAGCCGTTCAAATGTGTCGAAGGATGGCGGCATAGCTCGTTGTGTCGATCCGGTAGCTTGGGTAAAGCACCGGAAGTCGGGACCTAACAACTGCCCAGATCACACGTTCTTCAATATGTCCTTATCTCCCGGGTTCCCGAGGGGCAAGCCCTATACCGTTACTATCACTAGTTACTGTTTTATTCTCGAACACATGTCGCCCGAGTGTTTTGAACGCGTCTGCCCTGACGCCGTCGGCATAGAAGTACTGTCCATCAAACAGCTCCATGAACAATTTGATCTGATCCGGGGTTATGGAGGGAGGCCGAGATTCCTTGGAAAAACTCTCAAGAGTTTCCAGCCTCCCGCCCGCCGAACCAATACGCGTCATTGCATCGTAGAGGGATTTCCACCGATCAGGCAAACCATCTATGGCCGCTTGCCTGGCCGCCGCCTCGATTCGCTGTTGCTCCGCAATGCGCGCTTGCCTGATTTCCTCTGCGATTCTGTATTCCTGCTTGTGTTGCTCCGCACAGGAGCCCATGCGAAAGAACATGCCAAAAAGAAAACCGGAGAGACACACCGCGCCCGCAACACAAGAGAGGATCTGCCAATTGCGCCAGAACGGAAAGAGAGGGAATGTCTCTTTCCCACAGACGGGGCAATGCTTACCGCGTCTCCAGACCACACCATGATCTTCGCATTTTCGTGGCGTTAGAACCATGCCCATCTTCATCTGCCCCACAGTATCACAGCAACCCATTGCGGGCAACCGTCGTGCGTGCACCCCGTGCGGCGCGATCAGCTCGGAGAACTCCTCCACTCCAAGCTTTCCTATGTCGTATCTTTCGCCCCTGCGGGGCTAACCGGTTCACCATCTCATGCTACCCACAGCTTGCGCTGTGGGCTATCACCTTACGCCCCTCCGGGGCTACTCATCTACCATACCTTGCTACCCACGGCTCGCGCCGGGGCTACCATCTTGCGCCCCTCCGGGGCTACTCATTTACCGTACCTTGCTACCCACGGCTCGCGCCGGGGCTACCATCTTGCGCCCCTCCGGGGCTGACGATTGCCTCCGGCTCGCCTACCCACGGCTGGCGCCGTGGGCTGCCATCTTACGCCGCTCCGCGGCTGGTGCTCGCTGTCGCCCGGCACCCCCAGCCCCGGCAAGGGCGTTAGGTGCTGGGAGACCGTCCGAGTAATGCCTCTTGACCGCCATGATAAGATGGCGGGGTTGGCGCGGGAAGAGATGGGCCGGTCGAGGTCTCTGTGATGCGCAAGACGTATCGCCCCTGGAACCCGGAGCAGAGTTGGCGGTTGCCGCCGTCGCCGCGAGATTGGCTGCCGGCAAGCCGAAAACGCCTCCCAAGGGAGATACTCCCGCAGCGGACCGGAGGAGCACGCCTTGGGTAGCGCCCCTCATCTGGCCGAACAATGCCACCCCTCAGTCGCATGGTACCGCAGGATGACGCTATTGGGGGCCGTCACTCGGACGGTCTCCTAGCGGAGAACCGACAGGAAAAAAATGCCCACAACGGCCAAGAGGATCGCCAGAGCCAGCCAGCCGATGATGCGCCGCGGCGTCGCCCCGACGCCGCGGAATGGCCTGTCGATGATGTCCAGTACCGTGCAGAACGTACCGACGGCGGTCGCGGGAACGGCTTGCCCACCGGCGGCGGCCGGCGGTCGATTCCCTTGCTCCGTTGAGACCGGCGGTGAGTCAGGCCCGGGGACACCGTCCAGGGAAGGACCCAGGGAAGGACCGTTCGTGCGGTCGGATCCTTCAGCGAAGTCCTGCTCGCAGACCTCGTACCCGGCCGGGGCGACGCCTCCCGTCTCGTTTTTCTTCGCCGCGGGTTGAGACGACTTTCGTTTAGCGAGATGGATGACTTTCCCGCCGGAGGCTTTAGCCGCCATAGCCGAGGGTAGAGCCGGCTCTGTAGGCACCGTGGTCGGGCCTTCTGATACTCCAACCTCTTGCGCCAGATCGTCCGCCAGGCTGGATACGGCGGACAAGGCTTCGTCGACGTCAGTAGCGGGTAAGGGATCCGGAACCGGTTCGTGGGCGGGTCGGTCGGCGGGGTTATCGGGCATGGGTCTCTGGGCTCTCGCGCGCTTGGTGCCTTGGTGGCGAATAGTCCGGTTACACCATTACTGTGAGGCTTATCGGAAAAAACGCCCCGTCCGTGCAGGTTGTTCATTCACGACCGGTCACGATAATGCGGTCATGGCCGCCCAGCGGTACTTCTGCGAGGCGATCAACGCCGGAAGGTGCGACCTGTCGCCGGAGGAATCGCATCACGCCGCCTCCGTGATGCGGCTGGGCGTCGGTGATACGGTCGAACTGTTCGACGGGCGCGGAACGGTAGCGGAGGCCTCCGTGACCCGCGTGACGCGAAAATCCGTTACGGTGGACGTAGCGCGGTTGACACCACCCGTTCCTTGCCCTCAGCCGCTTCTGACGCTGTACTGCGCCGTTCCGAAAGGCCCGCGGCAACACGTGCTCGTCGAGAAATGCACCGAATTGGGCGTCAGCACACTTCAGCCGATCATCTCCGCCCGCAGCGTGGTCAAGCCCGCGGCGTCGGCCATCGTGCGCTGGCGCCGTTACACGATCGAGGCGGCCAAGCAGGCCCGGCAAACCTGGTTGCCGGAGATCCATCCGGCGGTTTCGTTCGCCCAGTCCCTGCAAATCTCCCCTGGTGGGGGGACCGGCAGGCGTACCAGCCATAGGTTGATCGCCACGCCCGAGCCCGAGGCCGCTCTGGTGGGGGTTGCCCTGCGAAACAGCCCCCCCTTGACGCACGTGGCCGCCTGGATCGGGCCGGAGGGCGGCTTCGCACCGGCGGAGTTGGAAGCCGCTTTGGCGGCGGGTCTGCAACCGATTTCGCTTGGTCAGGCGGTGCTGCGGATCGAGACGGCCGCCCTCGCCATCGCCGCCGCCCTGCGGCTGTGGTGAGCCCAGGCGGACCTACGCTTCGTAGCGAGCGATGATGTTGAGGATCTGGTCGGCCGACCGGGCCTGGTCGATCTCCGTTCGGAAGGGCTCGGTGAGCATCAGGCACGAGATGTGCGCCAGGGCTTGAATGTGCGGGCCGGTTTGATCCAGCGGGCTGACCAGCAGAACCACCAAGCTCACCGGGCGACCGTCCACGCTGTTGAAATCGAGCGGCGCAGCGGGCTTGCCGATGGCCATCACCAGGCTGGTGCATGCGGGACTCTTGCAATGGGGCACGGCCAACCCGTGTCCGATGCCCGTGGAACGGGTGGCTTCGCGTTCCATCACCGCCTTCAGGACACTGTCGCGGTCGGAGATGCGCCCATGTTCCGCTAGGATATCGACCAACTCGGCGATGGCGTCGTTCTTGGCGGCGGCTTGCAGAGGCACCCGGACGCACTCGGGAACCAGAAGGTCGGCGAGCTTCATCGGGATCAGTCCCCCCATCGGACCAGCGGAGTCATTCCACCCATCCGGTCGCGCGTTCACGCACCCGCTCGGACCGCGGCGTCGGCCGATTCGGGCGCCGCCCACGGCACTACCACCGGCGAACGCAGCGGCAGGAGCTGGTAGGTTACGAACATCCACAACAGCCCGCAAAGGAACAGGCCGATTCCGAAAGCCTGCGAAATGGTCAGCCCACCGACGTCGTGCGGGTTGTCCACACGAATCAGCTCCAGGATGAACCGCGAGACCGGGTAGAGCAGCATCATCCAGCCCATTACCACACCGTGTCGTTTGCGCCGGTAGAAGATCAGCACCAGCACCCAGGAGAGCAGCAGGGCATTGACGATGCCGTACAACTGCGTCGGGTGGACCGGCAGAGAGCGGTAGCGTTCGGCCAATTCATTCAACTCGCTGAGGGTCGTGGCCCGCGAGGGGTCTTGGCGCGAAGGATATTCCTGGGCCGACAACAACGGTCTCAATTTCGCGTCCAGCCGGCCGGCGGCGGTCTGGAGGGCGTTCAAGCGCGCTTCAAGCTTCTGCAATTCCTCCCCACCGGTTCCCTTGGCCTTCTCCGCTTGATAGCGGGCCTTGGTTTCCTCCAACTCCCGCAGGTCGCGCGAGGATTCCGGGGGCATCTCCAACAAAGACTTGGGCAGGAGCACGGCGATCTCGGTCTGGCGGGGGTCGTCCCAGATCAACTCCGCCGGCACGGTGACCTGGCGGTTCTCCCACTGCCACACTTGAGCCCCACTGCTGAAGGGAAAACGAATCGCCCAGGGCAGCAGCTTGTGCTCGTGCTGGTCCGCGCACACTCCGCCCCAGCAGCAGCCGTTCAAGAAGCAGCCCGCCCGACCGAAAGCCAAACCCCACATGGCGATGGGAGCCAGCAGGTCCAGGTACAAGCGCAGCGACAGGCGTGGTTCGCGGCGGGCGAACAGGCGTCCGTGCAGAGGGATGTAAACCGCCACCGCCGCCACCGCCGCAATGAGCCCGCCGAGATACTCCAACCCCCCCGAGGTGATGTTGAGGGCCGCCCAGAGCGGGTTGGGCTGGTAGGCGAAGCCGCTTTCCCAGTAATGCACGACGTAGAAGAGGCGGGCGCCGGCGACTCCGAAGAAGAGAGCCAGAATGCCGCAATTGAGAATGATATCGGGACTGGCTTTGACCCGTTCCGCGCGGCGCATCCCCAGCCAGATGGCACTGAGAAAGCCGAGCATGAGCATGAAACCGTAGCTTTTGACCGGCAGGTTGATGATGGGGATGGTGAATAGCTCGGGATACATACGCCTATTCTTCTCCAGGGAAGGAGGGTGATCTTACTCTGCGCCGTGGCCGGCGTCCAGCGCGACGTTGTCGATCAAGCGTGCGGGGCCGAACCTGGCCGCCACGCACAGGCGCGCCGGACGCTCGACCATCTCCAAGGGTTCCAGCGTGTCCGCGTCCACCACTTCGACGTACTCGATTTGCGCCGGGCCGGCGTCGGCGAGGTGCTGCCGGACCCCTGCGCTCAAACGGCGCACGTCGCGCTCCCCGTGCCGCACGGCCTCGACCGCCTGCCGCAGGGCCGCCGAGATGGACGCTGCGCGTCGCCGTTGGTCGGGGTCGAGGTAGGCGTTGCGGCTGGAGCGGGCCAGCCCGTCGGGCTCGCGGACCGTAGGGCAGCCGACGATCTCGACGGGCATGTTCAGGTCGCGGACCATCCGGCGGATGACCACGAGTTGCTGGAAGTCTTTCTCGCCGAAGAAAGCCACGTCGGGCCACACGATGTTGAGCAACTTGCAGACCACGGTGGCGACGCCCTCGAAATGGCCGATGCGGGTACGGCCGCAGAGCGGTTCGCTGAGGCGATGCACGACGATCCGCGTCAGGGTGTCGTCGGGATACATCTCGCCGGGAGCCGGCGTGAACACCCAATCGCAACCGTAGCAGGCGCAGCCGGCCAAATCGTGCTCCAGCGGGCGCGGATAGGCGGCGAGGTCCTCGTTGGGGCCGAATTGCAGTGGGTTGACGAAAATGCTCACCACCACCTGGTCACACGCTTGGCGGGCCCGTTCCACCAGGGACCAGTGCCCTTCGTGCAGCGCTCCCATGGTGGGCACGAAGCCGACCCGGCTGCCGGCCCGTCGCACCGGGCCGAGGGCCTCACGGACCTGCGCGATGGTCTCAAGCACCTGCATGGCGGGCACTATAAGCGGAAGCCCATATCACGCAAGCAGTTACGCCACCCACCGGCATCGTTGCGTGGCCTTCCCCGCGGCACAAAAATTCTTTTTTTTCTGCGCTGTTTCACGTGAAACAAGTTTGGCGCCGGGTGGGCGGAGCAACAGCCATCCGCCGGAACCGCCCCGGGGCCCTCGAAAAGGGCGTTCGGTCGATCGGTTGTACCGTGGCGACCGCCCACGGGCGCGCGGAATCTCTGAGGATAGTCCTTGGCGCGTGATCGAAAAGAAACGTCGAAACGCCGAAACGTCGAAAACCGAAATCCCAGACGGTCCGCAGATTTCGCAGATGGCGCAGATGAAGGAGAAAGGCCGCAACGTCAAAACGTCGAGCGTGAAAGGTGGGCGATGCCCACCCTACAAACTGGGCTGAAATGGCAAGCCCTTTCAGGGCCACGGCGTGCGACTGCGCCCCCGAAGGTTTAGGACCGTGAAAATAGGTGACTGTCCCTCATTGTCGTGTCAAGGGCCAGCGAACCGACTCCATCTGCACACGCCGGAGCTCGGACCGGCGACCGAAGCGGTCCTCAATCTCCGCGAGCGTCGCGCGGTGGACGCCAGGCGGAAGGCAGCCGGAGTCGTCAAACGGCGGGATCATTTCGCTCCTCAGCCGCCCTCGTTGCCCGATCGAATGAGAACCGTGTACTTCATGCCGGCATTATATCAGATCACGATGGTCGGGCGCTAGGGGGTAGGGCGGCGACGAAGGCGGCGTTGGTGGGGTGTTTGCGCAGGGCGTCGAGCAGCATCTCCATGGCGCGGGCCGGGCCGCGGCCGTGCAGGGTGCGGCGTAAATGATGAGCGGCGGCCAATTGCGCGGCGGTCAGCAGCTTCTCTTCCTTCCGGGTACCCGAAGCTTCCAGATCGATCGCCGGCCAGAGCCGCAGGTTGGCCATCTCGCGCGACAACATGATCTCCATGTTGCCGGTACCCTTGAACTCGTTGAAGATGACTTCGTCCATGCGACTGCCGGTGTCGATCAGGGCGGTGGCCATGATGGTCAGCGAACCGCCGCCTTCGACCTTGCGGGCGGCGCCGAAGACGGCCTTGGGCTCGGTCAAGGCCCCCGCGTCCAGTCCGCCGGACATGATCTTGCCGGCCCCGCGAATGAGCGTGTTGAACGCCCGTCCCAGGCGGGTGATGGAATCGAGAAAGATGACTACGTCGCGGCCGGCTTCGACCAGGCGTTTGGCCCGCGCGATGGTCAGGCGGGCGATGCGGACGTGGCTGGCCGTGTCGCGGTCGTTGCTGCTGTACACCACCTCGCCGCGGACGCTGCGGCGCATCTCGGTGACTTCCTCGGGGCGTTCGTCGACCAGCAGCATCATCAAACAGGCGTGCGGGTGATTGGCGGCCACCCCGTTGGCCATCTGTTGCAGCAGAATGGTCTTGCCGGTGCGCGGCGGAGCCACGATCAGCCCGCGCTGGCCGAAGCCGATCGGAGTCAGCAGGTCGATGACCCGCATGGTCTCGGGCCCGCCGGGG
>JBGPAW010000050.1:0-14015 GCA_041480905.1 Phycisphaerae bacterium | reverse complement strand
GGATAAGTTACGCTCTGTTGGACGCGCGACACTACGAGGGTCAATCCCATTCTTAGTTGAATTCCCGAGCGGCCCCACGGTGTTACGCAACCCGTTCCAGGCACCCCTTCCGGTGGCAGCCGGGAGGTCATGCGGTTCCTGGGCCAACGGGTTCCGCTGCACGGCAACAGCCCTCGCCACGATCGCCGGCAGGTGGTCAGCGATCTCCAGGGCCGGCCCGAAGGTGTCCACATTAAGCACCGGCTGGGGCACAACTCGGTGAAGATGTACCACAAGCAGGGATCGGTGCTGCGGGTGGAGACGACCCTGAACAATGTGCGGGAGTTGAAGACCCCACGACGGGACCATGGCCACGTCGTTTGGAAGCCGATGCGCAAGGGCGTGGTGGACGCAAACTCGCTGCGGCTTTCGGCACCGCCCCGAAACTCTGGAAACCCCAACATCCTCCTACCGGTGAGAACTGCGGGTCAAACACCACACGCGCGCCGGCTGCCACGTTCCGCCGCACCAGGTTGAACAGGGTCGCCGCTGCGTGGGCGTCGACAGCCTCCACTTCGCCCGCAATCCACACGCGGATGCCGCGTGCTTCGATGGTGTGTCTGAGCCTCACCGATGGCGCACAGCAGCGGCCTTCATGATGGGTCATGAGGGCCGCTGAACCCGGTCTTATCGTGTTCGATTCGGACGTTCCGTCCGCCTTACCCGCCGTTCGAGCCGCTGGTCTCGGTGGCGTTCACCTGATCGCCGACCACCGTCCCGCCGCCGCCCGAATCGGCAGGCGGCCACGGATCGGGGAACGTCACCACCCAAGGTGTGGTGGTCTCCACCGCCGTCACCGGGGCCCCGACGACCCCGAGATCCGTCGCCGCGAAGACGTTGTCGTTCATAAACACCCCGCGAGTGAAGCCGGGAAAGTACCAACCCTCATTCATGATGTCGGTGCTCATGCGCCCGAGGGCCTCGAATCCGTTCTCCGGCGTCACGCGATACACGTACAGGCCGCGGAACCCCTCCGGCATGGGCGGGGTCGGTGGCGGGGGTTCCGTTTCACCGTTGGTGGTGGTATCGGGCTCGCCGTCCGGCTCGGTCGGGGGAACCTCTATGCCGCCTCCGCCCCCCATCATGGCGAAACCGTAATTATAGATTTCAACCGGCAGCGCCAGCAGATGTTGCGCGGCGAAATAGGTCAGCGCTTTGGGGTTATACAGGGCCTCGGACCAGGCGTCCGGCTCGCCGATGAGCTCAGGGTGGAACAACAACTGCGGATGGGCGAAATCGCTGATGTCAAAGAGCGACAACTGCACGCCCTGCGGGATCACGCGCGGACCTTCCGTCAGCGTGCCTTGTCCCACGGTCAGCAGATGATTCGCGTCCATCTCGATGATGAAGGTGCTGAAGCCGGGGACCACCAATTCACCCACCACCCGCGGGTTGGTCGCATCGGAGACGTCCAAGGTGAACAGCGGGTCGGTCTGCTGGAACGTCACCAGGTAGCCCCGCGGGCCGGAGAAGCGCGCCGCGTAAATCTGCTCGCCCGGGGCCAGGTTCTCGGCCCGCCCGACGATGCTCAGGGCCTCGCCGTCCTCGCCCAGCACGTAGACGTTATTCGTCGAGGGTGTTAGCTGCCCCCCGAAGGATCCGGTCTGGTCCACCGTGGTGGCCACCCGCAGGTATTCCTGATACTCGCTCATCGAGTATTGGTTGAGGATTCGTCCCGGCACGGAGCCTACCGCCCTCAGCTCCGGTCCGTTGTCGGTGAAGGCGAACTTGTAGATGTCAGTCGACTGTCGCATGTCCCCAAAGTAGTCGTAGTTCGAGTTGGTCAGATACAGCGCCTCCGTCGAGGCGTAAATGTTGCCCGGATAGGCCACCACTCCCACGGCATGGAAACCGGCTGGGTCGTTGACGTTCAGGCTGATCACCGTGGTCATGCCGTACCCGTCGGGATTGAGGGGGTAGTAGACGTCCGTCCAATCCGTCGTGTCGCCGGACACCGGATCTTCGCCGGATACCTCCACCTGGTAATCCGGCAGGATCACGTCCGGGTTCACGTCCGGCACCGTCGGCATGTCCCCGCGGAACTCCATCAGGGGCATGAAGAAGCTCGGATAGTTCACCAGCACCAGGTGCAGCACGTCGTCGATCATCCGGCTGGACGACAGGTCGCCCTCGAACCACGTCGTGGACCGGATCACCGGGTTGGCCCGGTCAGCCACGTCGATCACTGTCACCAGAACCCGTGGCTGATAGTAGGAGATCGGTGGGGCGATCATCTCCTGGGCCGTCAACGGCATGGGATCTCCCAAGAAAACACTGGGCAGCGTCAGGACCACGATCTGGTCATTCAGCAAGTACAGGTCCTGCCCGTAGCCCTCCAACGGCACGCTGGAAAGTTCTTGCAACGCCTCGCCCGGATCGGCCTGAACAATCCGCAGCAGACTACCTGCCGGATTGTCCACGCTGGAGATGTAGCCGTAAGAGTTGGCCAGCACATAGATATACTGCCCGTCGTTCTTGATGATATCCGATTCCTGCACCCCTTCTTCCTGCGTCGTGGTGCCGGAGAACCCGCCCGGCGGTGGGGCACTTTCGTCGCCTCCGCCCGTGGGTCCTGCCGGCGGCGGCCCAGTTCCACCCGTGTCGTTGGCCGGTGTCGGCGGGGGTTGGGCCTGCCCGTCAACCATCATGTCCCCTCCGCCACGTAGGCCGGAGCGGTAATCCGCAGCCACCTGCGCCGTGAAGTACTGCTTGAACTCCTCTGCTGACGCGAAGTGCCTCAGGTCCGCCTTGGCGTTATCCCCGCCGGAAGGGGGATTGGGACCCGGAGGGGGCTGCCCTATCCAATCATAGAATGCGTTGCACCCGGCGAGAACCAGCAACAGAGGAGCGAGCCAGCGAATCGTACGCATCATGGTCTGTCTCCTTTCGGTTCCATGTTCTAGCGGCGGAATGGCCCTCTCGGACCGCCAGATGGTACACTGCCGCCAACTGTCCGGTCAAGCTGCGGCGGAACCGCGCCGCGGTGCGAGGCTGGGGCGCGCGGCCCGACCTGCGAAAGCGAGGATACTACGCCATGTTCCGAAGCGTTTTTCGCACAAAAAATCTCGATGAAATTCTCGCCGCCGTCGCCACCACGCGACATTCGCTGCGGCGCGTCCTCGGTCCACTCAATATCACGCTGCTCGGCGTCGGAGCAGC
Organism: Phycisphaerae bacterium; assembly: GCA_041480905.1. Taxonomy (GTDB): domain Bacteria; phylum Planctomycetota; class Phycisphaerae; order UBA1845; family UBA1845; genus JAAEQG01. Next base: position 10,817 of record JBGPAW010000050.1, on the reverse strand, counting down.
CGTTGGGGCAGGCATCTTTGCCACCATCGGGACCGCCGCGGCTGGCGATCTCGCGCGGCCCGGCGCCGGACCTTCGCTCATGTTGTCCTTCGGCATCACCGCGGTGGTGTGCGCGTTTACGGCCCTCTGTTATGCCGAGTTGGCCTCGATGGTGCCGATCTCCGGTTCAGCCTACACCTACGCCTACGCCACGCTGGGGGAGCTGGCGGCCTGGATCATCGGGTGGGACCTCATCCTCGAGTACGCCGTGGGCAATGTCGCCGTCGCGATTAGTTGGGCGAACTATTTCCGCACGCTGCTTCACGGCATCGGGATCGAATTCCCTCAGTGGTTGGCCATTGACTATCGCTCGGCGGCGAAGATTCCCGGCTTGTATGACAGCGCCCCACACCTGTTTGGCGTCCCGATCATCTTCAATCTGCTGGGCGTTGCCATCGTGGCCTTTCTGACGGTCGTGCTCGTGTGGGGCATCCGCGAGTCGGCGGCGTTCAATGCGGGGATGGTGGTCGTCAAGATCGTCGTGCTCCTGTTTTTCGTCGGTGTGGCTCTCTACTTCGTCTCACCGCGGGAGATGGTCGAGCACTGGCAACCGTTTCAGCCCAACGGCTGGAAAGGGACGCTGGCCGGGGCGGCGGTGGTGTTCTTTGCCTACATCGGTTTCGATGCGGTCTCGACCGTGGCGGAAGAGACGCGCAATCCCAGCCGCGACCTGCCCATTGGCATCATCGCCTCCCTGATCATTTGCACGGTCCTGTACGTGGCGGTGGCGGCCGTCTTCACCGGACTGGTCCCCTATGACCAACTGCGCCAGTATCAGTCCAGCGAGCAGGCTGAACCGCTGATCATCGGTTTGGCCCACGTCGCTCCGCAGGCCACCTGGGCCAGCACGATCGTCGCCTTCGGTTCGGTGGTCGCCCATACCGCCGTGTTATTGGTGTTCCAAATGGGTCAGCCGCGCATCTTCTTTTCCATGGCCCGCGATGGACTGCTGCCCCCGGTGTTTGCCAGCGTGCATCCGCGGTTCAAGACCCCGCACGTGACCACGATCCTGACGGGTGTGCTGGTGGGCACCGCGGCCGCCTTCGCCAACATTGAGGAGATGGTCGACCTGACCAACATCGGCACGCTGTTCGCGTTCGTCATGGTCTGCGTCGGAGTCATCATCCTTCGTTACAAGGATCCGCAGCGCCCTCGACCGTTCCGCGTTCCCCTGGGGACTTGGTTGTTCCCTTCGCTGGGCGCGGTGAGCTGCCTGGGTCTGATCTACTACCTGCCGCCGGCGTCTTGGTGGCGTTTCGTAGGTTGGCTGCTCCTGGGCCTGTCCCTGTACGTCTCTTACGGGTACACACGGAGCAGCGTCGGGCGACGCGCGGGGCGGCCGACCCGCGCCCGCGCCGGACATTATCTCGCATCGCTCGGGTTGCTGCTCTTGGCCGCGGGGTTATTCACCATCCCCCACGGGCTGGGACTGCGGCAACTGGTGTCGGCGTCTGTTCACCTCGAGGCGGAGTTACACGTCCGCGCCCTTGTGGGACTGTGCCTGGTTGGGGTGGGCATCGTCCTCGGGATGATTGGCACGTGGCACGCGAGTCGCCACCAGGTGGGGGGTGGCATGCCGAAGCGGGGCGGAACGTAGTGGAGCTCCGCGCCGGCATGTATCCATCCTCATCTCTTCGCCTCGCCGAGCGGGTCCGTGCGTGGGTGCGACAGGGCGCTGAGCGGTACCTCGAAATCCACCGCGCCGGAGGACACGAGAGCGGATTGCTTGTGCAACTGCATGCGCACCACCTGGGCACACTTGCCGAAGGTGTCGACGTAGACCCAATCCCCTGGGCGAAGCCCGGTCAGCCAGGCCGTCCACTGTTCGTACGCCACTTGCACATGTTTGAGTTGTTCGGTCCGTTCCTCAAACGTGGCCCGCGAGCGGTCCGCTTCGAGACGGGCCTGGTTGGCGGCCTTGCGGGCTTCCTCGGCCAATCGGCGGGACTCCAGGGTGCCTTCAATAGCTCGGGACAAGGCCCGATGCCGGTCGGCCAGGTGCGACTGGGCCCGAGCCACCATGCCCGGCGGCATCCCCAGCCGCTCGGCGATGGCGATCGCGTTGCTGTTCCCCGGTTCGCCGATCCGCACCACGTAGGTCGGTTTGAGCGACTCCACGTCAAACTCGACCGAGGCGTTGTCCACCCGTTCTTGCGCGTAGGCCACCGCCTTGAGTTGCGAGATGTGCGTGGTCACCACCGCCGAGCACTCCCGGGCCAGCAGCTCGTCGATGATCGCCCGCCCGATGGCCGCCCCCTCGTCCGGGTCCGTGCCCGCCCCCAACTCGTCGATGAGGATGAGCGAGCCTCGCCCAGCCTGGTTCAACATGGCCAGCACGTTGGACAAGTGCGAGCTGAACGTGCTCAGCGATTGCTCGATGCTCTGCTCGTCGCCTACGTCGATCAGGATGTGGCGATACACCGGCAGCGTCGTACCCGCATCGACCGGGATGGGGATGCCGGCTTGGGTCATCGCGGCGAGCAGACCGATGGTCTTCAAGGTCACCGTCTTGCCGCCGGTGTTAGGCCCGGTGATGACCAGCAGGTCGAAGTCGTCGCCCAGGCGCACGTCGATGGGCACCACCTTCTCCGCCGGACGGCCTTCCTGCTGGGCCGCATCGTAGAGCTCGACGAGCACGGGGTGCCGCGCTCCGTGCAGTTCGAGACGACCCGCGTCGTTGATCGTCGGGCAGACCGCGTGGCGCTGCTTGGCATAGCGCACCTTGGCCCCGATCAGGTCCAGCACGGCCGCCGCGTCCAACGTGCGCAGGATTTCCTCGGCGTTCTGGTACACCAGACGCGAAAGCGCGGAGAGGATGCGCGTGATCTCCGCCTGCTCCTCGCCGCGCATCCGCACGATGGAGTTATTCAACTCGACCGCTTCGGCGGGTTCGACGAACAGCGTGGAACCTGAGTCGGAGCTGCGGTGGATGATGCCGGGAATGCGACCGCGGCTTTCCGCCTTGAGCGGCAGCACGATCCGGTCGTCGTGAAACGTCGGATTGGGGTATTGCAGCAGCCGCAAGTATCGCGGCTGCTTGAGGATGCGTTCCACCACCACGCGGATTTGCCGGCGGGCCGTCTCGATCGCCGAACGGATCGAGGCCAACCGCGGGCTGGCCGAGTCGCGCACTTGGCCCCGCGGATCGACGGCGTCGCCGATGGTCCGCGCCAGCGGCGTGAGGTCGCCCACCCGCTGTTGCATGCTCGCCAGCACCGCGGCGTGCTCCGGCAGCGTGGACAGCCAATGGTGCAGCGGACCGGTGGCTGTCAAGGCCTGTTGCACCCGCGCCAGGGCTTCTTCGTCCAGACCCGTCGCGCGGCCCGCGTCGTGGACGTCGGCGCGAATGTCTAGCATCCCCCCCAGCGGCGGCAGACCGTGCCCCTCCTCCACCGCCATCATCTCGCCGACCTGCTGCAACCAGAACCGGACCTGCTTGGCGCTGGGGCTGGGTTGAATGCTGCGGGCCAGCTTCTTGCCCAGGTGACAGGCGCACGTCGCGGCCAGAGTGCTCTTCACGTGATCGAATTGCAGCTTGCGAAGCGTCACTTCGTCCATCGGCCGCTACCCGAATCGGACCGCTTCTTCACGCACCCGTGCGGACCCGCGCCCGGTGACGCTGGAAAAACTCCTCGAGGATTCGAGCGCATTGGTCCTCCAAGACGCCGTGGGCCACCGCCACCTGATGGTTAGACCGCGGATCGGTCGTGATCATGTAGAGCGAGCCGCACGCCCCGGCCTTGGGGTCCTCCGCCCCGAAGACCAACCGCGTGAGGCGCGCCAGAACGATCGCCCCGGCGCACATCGCGCACGGCTCCAGCGTGACGTACAGGGTGCAACCGCTCAGCCGCCAGTCTCCCACAAAAGCGGCTGCGGCGGTGATGGCCAGCATCTCCGCGTGAGCGGTGGGGTCGGCCAACTGTTGCCGCTGATTGTGCCCGCGCCCGATCACCCGCCCTTCGTGGACCACCACCGCGCCCACGGGCACTTCGTCCGCGTCCTCAGCGGCCCGGGCCTCCTTGAGCGCCTCGCCCATGAACCGGGCATCCTCATCCGCCGGCCTGACGCCGCTCATACACCTCCCCCGAGGACATGTTCGCCAAACGTCGGATATGTTCTCACGCTGCGACCTTCCGCGCCCACGGCTCGATGAAACGTTCCAACTCTCTGATGGAATCGGGAAGATTGCCTTGGCCGAAACGCTTCCACCAGTTCACCACGGTCAGTCCAACCGGTACGCCGTCGTTCTCCCGACGAACCAGCAGAAAGCCATCGGCGGTTTCTTCAGCAACGGTTGGTGTTTGACGTTCAGAGGTCAAACGGAGGTACAGCACGTCGTTGGTCAGGTCATAGTGGTACCACAGGACCTGATTCACTGTGCCTTCTAAAGTGTCGGTTACGACCATTCGACGGGCCCTCCAGTAATCTCACGGGCCAGGAAGCATCCTTAAACTCCGTCGTTAAACGTCGAACTTGATCCCCTGGGCCAGCGGGAGCTTGGTCGACCAGTTGATCGTGTTGGTCTGGCGGCGCATGTAGGCCTTCCAGGCGTCGCTGCCCGACTCGCGCCCGCCGCCGGTCTCCTTCTCCCCGCCGAAGGCACCGCCGATCTCCGCCCCGCTGGTGCCGATGTTCACGTTGGCGATCCCACAATCACTGCCCACCGCCGACAGGAACTGCTCAGCCTCCAGCAGGTTGGTGGTGAAGATCGCCGAGCTGAGCCCCTGCGGCACGCCGTTGTGCAGGGCGATGGCCTCGTCCAGCGTCCTGTAGGTGATGATGTACAGGATCGGCGCGAACGTCTCCTCCTGTACGATCTCGAACTCATTGCGGGCCTCGGCGATGCACGGCCTCACGAAGCACCCGCCGGGGTAGTCCTTGCCGTTCAACTTTTCGCCGCCATAGAGGATCTTGCCGCCTTCCTTCTTGATCCGCTCGATGGCGTTCATCATCGTCTGGACGGCCTGACCGTCCACCAGCGGCCCCATCAGCGTCCCTTCCTGGATCGGGTTACCAATGCGCACCTGCTTGTAGGCGGCGCTCAACCGCTCCACCAGCGTCGGCTTTACCGACTCGTGCACGATGATCCGCCGGGTCGAGGTGCAACGCTGACCTGCGGTCCCCACCGCCCCAAACACGATCGCCGGGACCGCCAGCTTCAGGTCGGCGTGCGGGGTCACGATGATGGCGTTGTTGCCGCCCAGCTCCAGGATGGTCCGTCCGAACCGCCGGCCCGCCGCCTCCGAGACCTTCCGCCCCTGGGCGGTGCTGCCCGTGAAGCTCACCAGCGGGATGCGGCGGTCGTTGACCAGCCGCTCTCCGACCACGCCGCCCTTGCCGATCACCAGGCTGAAGATGCCCGGGCAGCCGTGCCGGTCCATGACCTTGTTGATGATGTTCTGGACGGCGATGGCGGTCAACGGCGTCTTGCTGGAGGGCTTCCACAGGCAGGCGTCCCCGCAAATCGCCGCCAGCGCCGCGTTCCACGACCACACCGCCACCGGGAAATTGAACGCCGAGATGATCCCCACCACCCCGAGCGGATGATACTGTTCGTACATCCGGTGTCCGGGACGCTCGCTGTGCATGCTGTTCCCGTAGAGCATGCGCGACTGCCCCACGGCGAAGTCGCAGATGTCGATCATCTCCTGCACTTCACCCCAGCCTTCCTGGATGATCTTGCCCATCTCCAGGGTGACCAGCTTGCCGAGCGCATCCTTGTACTTGCGCAGCTCGTCGCCCAGATCGCGGACCATCAGACCGCGGACCGGGGCCGGCACCGTGCGCCACTTGCGGAACGCCTCGGTCGCCTTGGCCATCACCGTCTCGTAATCCTCCGCGGAGGCCTGAGCCACCTGGGCCAGGGCTTCGCCCGTGGCTGGGTTGTACGAGGTGATCATTTCCCGTCCCGCGATGGGCGACCATCCCTGGGTCCCCCAACACGCCCCCGAATTGACCGGTTTGATCCCGAGTTCATCGAACACTGCCTTCATGTGCGTTTCCCTTGACATGTCTTATCCACTCCCCGATGGGCCCAGGAGGACTCGAACCTCCGACCTCGTCCTTATCAGGGACGCGCTCTAGCCAACTGAGCTATGAGCCCGCACCCCATCCTTCGGTGTTACACGATCACGCCCCGAGCGGACCGCAATTCGCTGGAAAACCCAATTTAGCACGTGGGCCTGCCTTGTCAACGTTTCCACTGTGCCTTCGTCGCCCCGGGTCTGGCCAGAGTTTGTGGCAAAACGGGAGGGCGAGGCTCCTGCTGAACCGCGTGATTCGGCTCACCAGGAGCCTCGCCCTCCCCAATCGCCAGGATTTGTGGCCACACCCTCGCCCAGGGTGTACCACTCGATCCGGGTGGCATGGGTCTCTATCGCCTCATGCGAGGCGATAGAGACCCGTGCGCTACTCCGTCCTGGCACGGGTCCGTCAAAGACCCCCCTTTGCCGGACCCATGCCACCCATCGCCCCCACGCCGCCTGAGTTTCCCGGTGCACCCGCCCGCGTTGAAGCCGGAGAGCGCCTTGGCGTTCTCACCCCGACCACCCCCTGTCGCGTCGGGGTTTATCCCCGGCGCATTGCGCGTCGCCTCGGGGCTTGTCTCCGGCGCATTCCGCCGCGGGCGACCTTCGACACCATTACGGTGCGCAGGAGCCCCACGCGGCGTGGACCATGCTGCGGTCGGCCCCGCCGACCGTCCCGCTGCCGTCAACGTCGCCGAGCAGCCCGCGGACGACGAAGACGTCCGTACCCGGCGGGCTGCCGGTGAGCGCACTGAGGTCGAAGCGATAGGTGGCGGCGTTCTCCAGGGCCGGGGTGAACGTGCAGCGCAGGTCGTTTCCCTGGGGCGTGCAATTCATCACCGAAGCTCCGTTGTACGGGACGAAGCTCGGCGGACCCGGCCAGGTGTTGTCCCAGGCGAGGGCCGGGGCGGCGACGGAAAATGGCCGCCGCTGGCCGCGCCCCCTGTTGCCTGAATCGGACGCGGCGGCTACAATTGTTTTATGCAACAATTGCGTTATACAACTGTCGAGGGCGTTGCGGCTGAGCAGTGTGCGGCAGACCTTCTGGCGAGCGTTCCTTCGGTCATGCGCTTCATCCGCCATGAAATGCGCACCCATCGGCAAGCGCAGCTCAGCGTGCCGCAGTTTCGAGCGCTGGTCTTTCTGAACGTCACCGACGATCCCTCCCTGTCTGCGATGGCGGAGCACATCGGGATTTCGCTGCCCGCCGCGTCGCGAATGGTCGACATGCTGGTGAAGCGCGGCTTGCTGGAACGCCGTGTCGGCGCCACCGACCGCCGCCGGGTGTCGCTGTCGCTCACGGCGCGCGGACGGAAGAGGTATCGGAGAGCTCACCGGGAAACGCAAGCGGCACTGGCCCGACGATTCGGCGTGCTTTCGGCGGCGGAGCAGGGATTGGTTCGGCAAGCGATGCAACTGCTGACCCGGGTGTTTGGACCGGAGCGGGCTTCCGCAGGCGCCCTGAGAAGAGTCGAAGCGCGGAGTCGATGAGTCCGGCGGAGGAGCCTCGAAATGAAACAACTTTTGTTCCTCACCGCGGTGCTCGCGCTGGTCGGCGGAGCCGGTTTCGCGTACTGGCAGCGTTCCGCCCAGCCGTCGGCCTCGTTTCGAACAGTGCCCGTGAAGCGCGGCGATCTACTGGTCACTATCAGCGCCACCGGCACGGTCGAGCCCGAGGAGGTCGTCGACGTCGGCGCCCAGGTCGCCGGCCGGATCGCATCATTCGGGCACGATCTGGACGCGCCGGACAAGACGATTGACTACGGATCGGCCGTCGCAGAGGGAACGGTTCTGGCCCGGATCGACGACGCCCTGTACGCGGCGGACGTGGAATCGAACGCCGCGCAGCTCGAACAGGCCAAGGCGAACGTCCTACGCTCACAGGCCGACCTGGAGCAGATGAAGGCCAAGCTCTACCAGGCCGAGCAGAACTGGAAGCGGGCGCAGGAGCTGGGCCCCTCCAAGGCGCTCTCGGCCACCGACTACGACTCGTACAAGGCCGCCTACGAGACGGCCAAGGCCACGGTCGCGGTCGGCGAGGCCAGCGTCGTCCAGGCCGAAAAAGGCGTCCTGCAGGCGCAAGCCAGCCTGGATCGCGCGAAGACCAACCTCAGCTATTGCACGATCCAGTCTCCGGTGAAGGGGATCATCATCGACCGCCGCGTCAACATCGGCCAGACCGTGGTCGCCAGCCTCAGTGCCCCCAGCATCTTCCTGATCGCCAAGGACCTCAAGAAGGTCCAGGTGTGGGCGTCGGTCAACGAGGCGGACATCGGCCGGATCCATCCCGGCCAGGCGGTGCGCTTCACGGTCGACGCCTACCCCGGCCAGACGTTCCGCGGCGGCGTCGGCAAGATCCGGCTCAACGCGTCGATGACGCAGAACGTGGTGACGTACACCGTCGAGATCGTCGCGGAAAACTCGGACGGGAAACTGCTGCCGTATCTGACCGCGAACGTGCAGTTCGAGGTAACCCAACGTAAGGATGTCCTGCTGGTTCCCAATGCGGCTTTGCGCTGGACGCCCACGCCGCAACAGGTGGTCCCCGATGCACGCCAGGAACTCGGGAACGCGGGCCGGCGCAAGCCCACCGCGACGCGGCCGGCGACGGCTGGCGGCGGAACGGCTGTGGCCGCGCGCCCGCCGGGCATGATCTGGATTCAGGATGGGGGCTACGTGCGCCCCATCGTCGTGAACGCGGGTCTGAGCGATGGCTCCATGACGGAAGTTCAAAGCGACCGCTTGCGCGAAGGGATGGAAATCGTTGTGAGCGAATCGATCCGCAGCAGCGGAACTGCCCAAACCACGAATCCGTTCACGCCGCAGGTCTTTGGCACCCGCCGGCAGTAGTCAACAAGCACGGCCGGGAATGGCCGCCGGAGGCAACGACCCGTGGAGTTGATCACACTCGAAGACATCTACAAGACCTATCACCTCGGTGAGATCGACGTGCCGGTGCTCAAGGGCGTCTCGCTCACCGTGGCGCGAGGCGAGATGGTCGCGCTCATGGGGGCCTCCGGTTCGGGCAAGACCACGCTCATGAACCTTCTGGGCTGTCTTGATCGGCCGAGTTCGGGCCGCTACTGGCTTGACGGGCAGGAGATCTCCGGGCTCTCCAAGGACGAGCTCGCGCACCTGCGGAATCAGAAGATCGGGTTCGTGTTTCAGACCTTCAACCTGTTGGCCCGCACCAGCGCGCTCGAGAACGTGATGATGCCGCTGTCCTATACGCCCAAGGGCCTGCCCGATCGGGAGGTGCGCGAGCGGTGTATCGCGTTGCTCGGCCGCGTGGGCCTGGACGACCGGATGGACCACGAACCGTCGCAGCTCTCCGGCGGCCAGCAGCAGCGCGTGGCGATTGCGCGGGCGCTGGTGAACCGTCCACCCCTGCTGTTTGCCGACGAACCGACCGGCAACCTGGATTCGCACACCAGCGAAGAAATCCTGCAGATGTTCAACCAGCTCAACGCCGAAGAAGGCATCACGATCATCCTGGTGACGCATGATGCCGGCGTCGCCCGCCACGCGCAGCGCGTCATCCACATTCGCGACGGCATGATTGAGAACGGCACCGGCGCCGCCTACGCGCCGGAAAAGTCGGAGGCCGGTCGCGAAGCGTCCGCCACGGACCGGGCGCGGCCCACGGAGGTCTCATCGTGAGTTGGTTCAGCGCGAGGTTCCACTCCCGCACGTTGCGTACGGCGTTCCACGCGCTGCGTCGGAATATCATGCGCTCGATCCTGACTACGCTGGGCATCATCATTGGTGTGGCGGCGGTCATCGCCATGATGGAAATCGGCAACGGCTCTTCGACGGCCATTCGGAAGTCCATTGCGAGCATGGGGGCCGACAACGTGGTGGTTCTGCCCGGCACAGCCGCCAGCGGCGGAGTCTCTTTCGGGGGCGGCAGTGCGACCACGCTGACGCCCGAAGACGGCGAAGCGATTCTGCGCGAATGTCCGGCAGCACGCGCTGTCGCCCCGGTCACGCGGACGCGCGCGCAGGTGGTTTACGGCAATAAGAACTGGGTGCCGCTATTCATCTACGGTACCAGCCCGTCCTTCCTCGATGTCCGCGAGTGGAACGACCTGGCCGAAGGGAACGTTTTCACCGATCAGGACGTCCGCAACGCCAGCAAGGTGTGCCTGTTGGGCCAGACCCTGGTGCGGGAATTGTTTGGGGGCGCATCGCCGATCGGGCAGGAAGTTCGCGTGAAGAACGTGGCCTTCAAGGTGATCGGCGTGTTGCGTCCCAAGGGCGCCAACATGATGGGCATGGACCAGGACGACATCCTGCTGGCACCCTGGACCACCATCAAGCGCCGGGTTTCCGGCTCGACCCTGGCCAATGTGAACCAGAGCGCCGCGTCCGCGTCGGGCTCATCGGCCACGGTCAACACACTGAGCGACATCTACCCGGGCCAGTCCAGTCTGTATCCGGTTCCGTCGGACATCCAGGCGGCGGATACCCCGTTGCCGGTGCGCTTCCAGAACATCGACCAAATCCTGGTGGCGGCCGAGTCCCCGGAAGCGATTCCACTGGCGATGCGCGAGATCACGCAGCTCCTGCACGAGCGGCACCGCATCCGTGACGGCGAGCCGGACGACTTCAACATCCGGGACATGACGGAAATGACCCGGGCCATGAGTTCCACGACGAGCCTGATGACCAACCTCCTGCTGTGCGTGGCCCTCATCTCGCTCGTTGTGGGCGGCGTGGGGATCATGAACATCATGCTCGTCTCCGTGACCG
>JBGPAW010000049.1:0-14186 GCA_041480905.1 Phycisphaerae bacterium | reverse complement strand
TCTCGACGAACTATCGGTGGCACTTCACCATACCCTCCGGCATTTGCGTCGGTCCCAAGCCAAGCTCCGGTGGTGCGTTCACCAATCGGAGTTGCCCCCCTTTTTACCCTGACTATTGCATTATTTATGCAGATATCAATAATGAACTCGACACGGCCATTCTTGGCGTAGTTGACACGTTGGAGCTCCCAGTGGAACAGGTGGCGGACTACCTGGATGCTTGTTTGCAAAGCTCATACTGGCAACGCCGGCTTCAACGCGATGATACAGAGCTACGGAGACTGCACGAGTCGGTCATTCGAGGAAGGGCTGCTTGGCTATGGACCCGCACCAACGTTGCCAAGCGCAGGGGCCTGTTTGCCGCCGGGGTAGGATACGGCGCCGGGTTGGCTATTGAACAGCACGCAGGTACCCTGAATACGCTTCTCCAAGATGCTGACGACGCACTTGAGCAGGGCCGGATTGACGATGGTGTTCGAAGCACGGTCGCGATTGCTGAGATACTCTTTACGATACACCCTTTCGCCCGCGAAGAAGGCGGAGCCAACTGGCCCGAACTTCTTGGCAATTGGATTCGCGGGACGGCACTTAGCACCTTTGCCAGCGAAGACGGTGTGAGCTTCATTCAAAACGATGTCGTCTACCGGCTTGTTTGGGGTGTTGAGGCCGCCCGCCTCCATCTGCACGTGAGCTCAGGCAGCACGCAGGAGGTTCCAGGTGGGATTCTCGCACTTTGCCTTACCTTTGGCGTTCCTAGCCGGTCAGCCGCTCTACTTATGCAAGGAGGACTACCTTCACGAACACTTGCTTGTGCGGCAGCAGAAAGGGCCCAGGTAGCGTTCTCCGAAATGTCGGAGCTGCGCGCATGGCTCGATAGTATCCGTCATGGAGTCATCGCTAACCCGGAATGGGACAGTGAGCCTGATAGGGCAGAGTGGGACCGGTTTCTCAGAAGATTCGAGCATCGCGAGTACGCTTTATGGCGCGATATAGATGAGACAATCCCAGCAACATGGATCGGGACGCCTCCGCCGGCGGGTGATGTGGTACGCGTAATCAGAGCTCACCAGGAAGACAGCGCGATGATATTGACCGTATCCCTCGCAGAAATCGGCCAAGCGGTCTTGCCGGAGACGATTCGCTCTGACCATTTCTTCGCGCGTGTAAGCGATGACCGGCAATCGCTCGATGTGTCGTTCTTCGGCTTCTAGGCACCGCATACTGTGACCGCGGCACGGCAGGGGTCGTGCATCACTCTTCTCTGCGGCTACGGTCCCCTCTCGGTTGAGTTGTAGCCGTCCGGCGGGTTGCCCCCAACCACGTTGACCGTGTCCTACAGCGACGTCCAGGGCGGCCAAGCGGGCATCTATGTGGAGACCGAAGGCACGCTCAACTGGGGGTCGGGCAACATCGCCGCCGATCCGCTGTTCGTGAACGCCACGGGCGGTGATGTGAGACTTTCTCCCGGCTCGCCGTGCATCGACGCGGGCAGCAATGAGGCCGTGCCGGCCGACAGCGCCGACCTGGACGGCGACGGCGACACGACCGAGCCGATCCCCTTCGACCTCGCCGGAAATCCGCGTTTCGTCGATGACCCGAACACGCCGGACACCGGCGTCGGGACTCCGCCCATCGTGGACATGGGGGCCTACGAATACCAGGGAATTCCCTGCGACCTCGATATCGACGGGGACGTGGATGTGGACGATTACTGGATCTTCGGGGATGCCTTCGGACAGAGCACGGGCAGCCCCGAGTATAACCCGGCTTGCGACTTCGACGGTGACGGCACGGTCACGCTCGTCGACTACCAGATGTGGCTGCAATGTTACCGGGACTTCAACGGGTGAGAATGCTCGCGGCCTTTCGAGGCGCAAAAAAAAAGAGGGCTTGATCCGTAAAGACGGCAAGCCCCCTCCGGTAACCCAATTTAGTGAAGAAACCGCCGCAATGCCGTTGGGAGAGGATTGGCGAACCCTCGCTAAAGGTGGGTGACCGTCAGCCGCCCGGACCGCCGGCCTCAGAAGGGGTCGGTACGTCGTTTGGCGCTGTCTACGCGGCCTCCCGGGGTTCGCTTACCGGTTCTGCCAATGGGTTCTCCCTGACGAACATGGCAGATTCTTCATTGGGCTACCGTCCGTATTCTATCATCGAACGCCTTCAACTCCAAAGCGAAATAAAAATCGTGAGCGTGGTTACAGGTTCGGTCGCCGCGGATCCCTCCGGAGGAGCCGTCCTATCAATATCCGTGCCAAAGCCGGAAAAAAACGGATGACACGCTACCACTTTCGCAAACAGACTTTACGGCAGTGCTCCCTCCAGGGCCGCCGGCTCAGGCTTGTCTGCAAGGGAGATTTTTTCCTGGACCCCGAGTATAGTCGCCCCCATGCCGAACCACGAAAACCGGATCGACCGGCGTCTGGCGGCGAGGGCGGGCAGGGGGGCCTTGCTGCCCTATTTGACCGGCGGCTACCCCTCGCTCGAGGCCACCGCCGAGTGGATCCGCCGTTTCGACGCCCGCGGAGTCACCGCGATGGAGATCGGATTCCCCTATTCCGATTCCATCGCCGACGGCCCGGTCATCCAGGACTCCTTCAACCGGACGCTGGCCGATGGTCTGAGAATCCACCGGCTTTTCGACGTGGTGGCCTCGGTCCGCGCGCAGGTCGAGGTGGCTCTGCTGGCGATGGCGTCGTATTCCCTCGTGCGGCGGATGGGGGTCGCGGCGTTCGTGCGGCGGGCCGGTGAAGCCGGCTTCGATGGTCTCATCGTTCCCGACCTCCCGTACGAAGAGGCCGATGAGATGACTGGCGTCGCCGCGACCCGTGGGCTGCGTCACGTGATGCTCGTCGCCGCCACCACGCCGCCGCAGCGGGCCGAACGGATCGCGCAGTGCTCGACCGGTTTCGTGTATCAGGTGGCCATTCGCGGGACGACCGGCGAACGCGAGGAGTTGCCCGACGATCTGCGCGTCCGGGCGCAGCACTTGCGGGCCGTCGGCGGAAAACCCGTCTGTGTGGGCTTCGGCATCAGTAACGCGTCGCAGGTTCGCCACATCTGCGCAGTGGCCGACGGCGCCATCGTCGGCAGTGCCATCGTCCGCCGCATCACCGAGTCGCTCGACGCGCGGCAACCGCAGCAGGTGATCGTCGAGACGATCGCCGACTTCGTGGGTGAATTGGTGGAGGGCATCCGTTAACCTAACATTATTCCCTGAAGGTGGCAGGTCTTGCCGCCGGTAGGTGCAGGCATTGCGCGAGAGGCGCGTGCCCGCGGGGCGAGGCGGCGGGGCTTCTCCGTTGGCGAGTTTCACGCAACATCATCAGAACACATAGGTTAGATTACGCTCTCCAATCGGGTCCTGCAACTGGGCGAGCTCCTCGACCAGCAGTCGCAGTTCCACGCCAACGTCACCCACGCCTCCAACGTGCTCGATGCGACCGACGAAGCCCTGACCAACGTCAACGACCTGCTCAACGAAGCCCATACCTTCGCCAGCCAGAACGTCGGCTCGCTGACCAGCGCCGACGAACGGACCGCCGCCGCGGAGTTGATCGCCTCGCTCCGCGACCGGTTGGGCACCGTCGGGAACCAGCAATTCGAGGGACGCTATCTTGTTGCCGGACGGGACACCACCGCGCCGCCTTTTCAGACCGCACTCGGCGGCGGCGCTGTTCACACCGATGGTTCCTTAGTTCGTGGATCGGTCGTTGAGAGAGGCAATTGCGACAGTGCGAACCGAAGTCCGCACGACCATGACCCACTTCGCCGCAAGAGTTGCCCTCCACACCGGCAGTCATTGCGCCGGCGTGGACGCCCGATTGGCCATCACCCGCGGCGCGTGCGCTTGCCGAATTCCCGTAAATGCCCAAGGGATATTGACTTATGCGACAGCGCGGCGCGGAGGACCTGTCTCCAGCAGGAGTTTGGCACGGCGTTTGTTATTGGGCGTGGGTCGCGCCGAGGTTTATCGGCCTGGAGGTGGTTTCATGGCTGGATCGCCAACCGCAGAGGAACAGCCAAACAGGAGTGCCGTGATGCTCATTGACACGTCCCGTTTCGGTCAGTTGGAGGTAGACGACCAGCGCCTGATCACCTTCCCCGGGGGGATCCTGGGCTTCCCGAACAATCCGGTGTACGCGCTGGTGCAGACGGGCGAAAACAGCGGGTTCTACTGGTTGCAGGCGGTGGATCGCCCCGAACTGGCCTTTGTGGTGTGCGACCCCCGGCTGTTCGTCGCGGATTACCGGGTGCCCATCCGGCAGGAGGAGTTGGACGCGCTCAGCGTGCCCGACCCCGCCGGCGTCCAGGTGTTCGTCATCGTGAACAAGGTCGACGACCTGCTCACCGGCAATCTGCAAGGTCCTCTGGTGATCAACGTCGCCACCCGAGAGGGCAAGCAACTGGTCTTGAGCGACAAGCGGCACTCGACGCGGCATCCGCTGATGCGGATTCCCACGAAACAGCCCCTGGGGCAAACCGCCTGAATCCGGGCTGGCAAAAACAGGCCCTTTCCGGGTATAATCAGGCCTACGGCGATGCGGGGAACTCACGGCGAATCGACGCATCGACACAGCCGAGGAAGGAGCCGAGGATGTTGGTGCTCTCCAGGACACGCGACGAAACCATCATGATCGGTGATGATATTGAAATCACGGTGGTGGATATCCGCGGAGACAAGGTCCGTCTCGGGATCAACGCCCCGTCGCACATCGCCGTGCATCGCAAGGAAGTCTATGACGCCATTCAAAGGGAGAACCGCCTGGCGGCCGAGGTGCAACCCGGTGAAATTCAACCGGTGACCGACGCCCAACGCGGAGGCGATACCCCGACGAAGAAACCCTGAAACACGTCCGTCCGACCGCAATCAAGGAGGATTGCTCATGGGTAGTCAGCAGCAACGTACCGGCCGTGATCGCTCAACGCCACCTGCACGTGTCGCAACGTGACTTGGGCATCGCCTTGGAAAGGTTGTCCAGCGGGGTACGGATCAACCGCGGGGCGGACGATCCCGCCGGCCTGATCGTCTCCGAACGGCTGCGGGCCGAGATCGAAGGCATGACCCAGGCCATCGACAACGCGCAGCAGCAGAACGTCCTCTCGCTGCTCGGCGGCTAACCCGCGGTGGGTTATTCTCGTACGCTCGCCGGTCAGAGGAGGCAGGCCGCGTGGCCTGACCTCCTCTGGCGTTTTCGGACGTGCCGGTACCGCCCCAGATCGATAAGCGGTTCGGCACGGCTGGTTGACAAACTGCCAATGTCTATCCCGCCGCCTTCCGATGGAGCAGATACAGCCGATGAGGTATGGCGGGAATAACTCCGCGCGTCGCGATAGCTCAACCAGTGTGCCTCAGGGGAACTCCAGCTTATCCGAACCGCGACCGTCAGGGAGCGGCATGACTTGGTGATGTGCTGGACCGCTCCCTGACGGTCGCGGTTCGGCAAAGAATGTGTTGCGTCAATTGTGAGGCACTGCACTAGCGGACGGAAGACATGACCCTACGCAGAAAAACGCTGGTCGTCGGCGGCGTCACCGTCGGCGGGTTGATTGCCCTCCTGCACATGATTGTAAGCGCTGCGTTGCTGCGCAGTTTCGGCGAATTGGAACAACAGAGTGTGCGTCGGGACGTCGAACGCGGGGCCGACGCCCTCTCCAACGAGCTGGCCACTCTGCGGGGCAAGGCCGGCGACTGGTCCAACTGGGACGACACCTACGCTTTCGTGGAGGATACTAATCCCGAGTACATCGCCTCGAATCTCGGCAACACCGCTTTTGGCGACCTGCGGATCAATCTCCTGATGATCATCCACTCCTCCGGCCGGACCGTCTTTGGGAAGGCCTTCGATCTGGACGCCGGGGAAGAAGTGCCGCTCCCGCGATCCTTACAGGGCGACCAGCCGGTCGATGATGAGCTGTTTCACCAGGACGATCCGGACCACGACCTCACCGGAGTTCTGCTTCTTCCCGAGGGCTCTCTCATGGTCACTGCCCGCCCGATCCTGACCAGCGAAGCCCAAGGGCCCGCCCGCGGCACGCTGATCATGGGACGCTACCTGGACGAGGCGAAGACCGATAAGCTGTCCAAGCTGACCCATCTGTCCCTGGTTTTCCGCCGCCTCGATGAGGCCGAACTGCCGCCCGACTTCCGCACGGCCTGCACTGCGCTCTCGACGCAGACGCCCGTCTTCGTGCGGGCCACCGGCCCGGACGAAATCGCGGGATACACCCGGGTCCAGGATGTCTACGGCCGGCCGGGCCTGGTGCTGCGCGTGATCACTCCCCGAGACATCTATAAGCAAGGGCAAGTCAGCGCCCGTTACTTGGTCACCTCCGTCTTGGCGGTCGGGTTGGTGTTTGGCGCGGTCACCCTGCTCCTGATCGAGAGGTTGGTTCTTTCCCGCGTGGCACGGCTCAGCGCCGGCGTGAGTGGCATCGGCGACACCCAAGACCTCTCGGCCCGCGTCTCCCTGTCGGGACGCGATGAGTTGTCACGCCTAGCCGGCACGATCAATGAGATGCTCGCGGCGATCGAGCAATCGGAGATGGCCCTCCGCGAAAACCAGCGGGCCTTGGCCAGCCTGATGAGCAACCTGCCGGGTATGGCCTATCGCTGCCGCAACAACCCGAATTGGACCATGGAGTTCGTCAGTGAGGGCTGCGCGGAACTGACCGGTTATCCGCCCGCAGCTTTCATCGACGACCGCAAGCTTTGCTTTGCGGATATCATCCATCCGGAGGATCGGCAGCGGGTATGGAACCAAGTGCAGACCGCCTTAGAGGCCAAGAAACCCTACCAGCTCGATTACCGCATCACCACCGCGACCAGCGAGGAAAAATGGGTCTGGGCGCAAGGCCGCGGCGTCTTCTCCCCCGGCGGGGAGCTTCTGGTTCTGGAGGGGCTCATCGTCGACAAGACCGAGCGCAAACGGGCGGAGGAGCGGATTCTGAGGCAAAGTGCTGTGCTGAGCGCCATTAACCGGGTGTTCAGAGAAGCGCTGACTTGTGAAACAGAGGAAGAAGTGGCCTGCCGGTGTCTTGCCGTGGCGGAGGAATTGACCGGCAGCAAGTTTGGATTCATCGGCGAGTTGAATGAAGCGGGCCTTTGCGACGCCATCGCGATCAGCAACCCGGGATGGGATGCCTGCAAGATGCCGAATTCCGAGGCCGCAAGGTTGATTAAGAACATGCCGATCAGAGGTATTGACCGATCGACCCTGCGCGAGGGACAATCTCGGATTGTCAACGACCCCGCCTCGCACCCCGATTCGGTCGGCATTCCCGCAGGTCATCCGCCGATCACCTGCTTCCTGGGCGTCCCGTTGAAACAGGGGAGTCACACCATAGGTCTGATCGGCCTGGCGAACAAGCCGGGGGGTTACGATCTGGCAGACCAAGAAGCCGTGGAAGCGCTCTCGACGCCTTTTGTGCAAGCCTTATTGCGCAAATGGGCGCAAACCGAGCTACAGCGTATCATGGTAGCTGCGGAGGTGGCCAACGCCTCCAAGAGCGAGTTCCTGGCCAACATGAGCCACGAGATCCGCACGCCCATGACCGCCATCCTGGGGTTTGCCGACCTGCTCCATGATGAGCTGGACTGGGGCACGCCCGACCTCATTCCCACCGGCGATCCGGTGCGGGCCCGGCGCCTGGAAGCGCTGGAGACCATCCACCGCAACGGCGAATACTTACTCAACATCATCAATGACATTCTCGACCTGTCCAAGATCGAGGCCGGCAAGCTCGAAGTCGAACGCCTCCGCTGTTCCCCCTTCGAGTTGCTGGCCGACATCCAGTCGCTGATGCGGGTCCGTGCGGACGGGAAGCATCTGGCCTTCGACATCGAAGTCATCGGACCCATTCCGGAGACCATCCAAACCGACCCCACGCGCCTGCGTCAAATCCTCATCAACCTCCTGGGCAACGCCATCAAATTCACCGACACCGGTAGCGTTCGCCTGATCGTGCGCCTGGAGAAGGCTCCCGATGCCCAAGGGGCCGCGGACCCGACCGATACCCCCGTTGGACGCGGCGAGTCAGGCGACACCTCCACCCCGCGAGACCACAAAGCTTTCCTGCAATTCGACGTGGTGGACACCGGCGTCGGCATGACGGCCGAACAGGCCGCCAAGCTCTTCCGCCCGTTCGTCCAGGCCGATACCTCCACCACCCGCCAGTTCGGCGGCACCGGTCTGGGGCTGGCCATCAGCAGGCGGCTGGCCGAAATGCTCGGCGGTGACATCACCGTGGTGGAGACCCGGTCCGGCTGCGGGACCCGCTTCCGGGTGACCATCGACACCGGCCCCCTGGATGGGGTCAAGCTCTTGAAGGACCCCCGGCATGCCCTGCTGGTGAAGGCCCAGACGCCAGCCAGTCCCGTTCTCCCGATGGCATCCGAGCGACTCGACTGCCGCATCCTGTTGGCCGAGGATGGCCCCGACAACCAACGGCTCATCTCGTACCTGCTCACCAAAGCCGGGGCCCAGGTCACCCTGGCCGGGAACGGCCGAGAGGCCGTGGACAAGGCGATGGCCGCCATGCGCGGCCGCCGGGAGACGGACCCGCCGTACCCGTTCGACGTGATCCTGATGGACATGCAGATGCCGGTGATGGACGGCTACGAAGCCACGCGTACGCTCCGGCGGCAGGGTTATACCGCTCCGATCATCGCCCTGACCGCCCATGCCATGACCGGCGATTGCGAGAAGTGCCTCACCGCGGGCTGTAACGGCTACGCCACCAAGCCGATCGACCGCAAGAAACTCATCGCCACCATCAAGGAACAACTGGACAAGACCACCGCCCTTGCACCCGCCTGACCCGGAGCAGAAAACGGGTCCGGTTTTCATGGGCAGGGACGGTCCCCTTTGATTCGGCCCCGCCGACACAGCGCCAGGGCCAAAGCGGCCAACACCACGGCGAGAATCACAAGCCCAGTGGGAAGGTGGGCGAGCGGATGGGCGCGGTCGATGCTCAACAAGCCCTCGAGTGCGGAAAACCGGGAGCGAACCACCACGAAACCGTTGTGCAGGATGTGGGCCAACACCGCCGGTCCGATGGAGCCGGCCTGCCAGCACAGATAGCCGAGGAGGACCCCCAGGACCATCGTGGTCGGGACCTTGAGATAGACGAAGTGAAAGAGACTGAAGACCCCGGCGGCGGCGAGGATGGCGGTCCATTTTCGGCCGGGACCCCGCAGCCCGCTCATCAGAAAACCGCGAAAAAAGAACTCCTCACACACCCCCGGGATCACGGCGATCATCAGCAACGCCGCCCAGGGAGAGAGGGCCTGCAACTCCGCGTTAAACGATGTCTCCGCCGCCAGAAGCTGCTCCGGAACGGGCAACACCTTCGTTTGCAGCAGGAAGAGCTCGTGCAGCGGCACCCAGGCGGTCAATCCGAGGAGCGCGGCCGCCGCGTAGAACCGCCAACGAGTGCCCCTCAGACACCACGTGCTCCCGACGTTGACTTTCCAGTAGAGCATCACCAGCAGCGGGGCGACGAGGAAGAGCAGGGGCATCCACATCGCGCTGGCCCGCAACACGGCGAGCACGTCCCCCTTCGTCGCGGTCTGCAAACCGTTCTGAAAGTAGAACCACGCGGGGAACAGCAGGGCCACCACCAACGCGGCCATGGACAGGCTCGGACTCGCCGCCGGGCGGATGAGACGGCGGACGAACGCCGAGCGGATCGACCCGGTATCGGAGAAGATGACCGCCTCGGTGCCGAAAATTTTGGTGGCGGCGGCCACCGCCGCCGCGGCGTAGAGGGTAGTGGACGCCAGCACCCAGGCCACGGACGACCAGGCGACGTTCCCGCCGATGATCCGGCCCGCGGAAGCCCCCAGGAGCAGTTCCTTGGTCAGCAGGACCATGTTGGCCACCGGCACCACCAACAGGGGGCCGGCGAGCTTGCTGGCGGGCAGGAAGGCGATGCCTCCCGGAACCAGGGCGGCCAGGATGATCGGGGTGATGTAGTTCTGGGCCTCCTTGAAGGTGTGGGCGTAGCTGCACACCGCGATCAGCAGCGCGGAGAAGAGAATGGCGAACGGAATCAACGCCAGCAGGATGATCGGAAACACCGCGAAGGGGAACGCGATCTCCTCGGAGCCCGAGAGCACCGCCTGAAACCCGCCGAAGTAAGCCGTGGCGGAGATGCTCGCCAGATTGAGTACCGCTCCCATAATGGCGATGGTGGTGATCACCAGGAACTTGCCCACGATCAGGTCAATCACCGGCACCGGGCAGACCATCAGAGTTTCGAGCGTCCCGCGCTCGCGCTCGCCCGCGGTCAGGTCAATGGCCGGGTAGATGGCTCCCGTGATGGTCATCATCACCAGGATCAGCGGCAGAATCTGGCTCAGGATCGAACCCGCCGTGGGTAGCTCCCGACGCTGGATCGTGAGGGGTTCGAGCGCCTCCACGGGCACCCCGTAGCGATCGAGTCTCAGCCGAACGCAGCGCTGGGACGTCCGTTGCAGGAACTCCTCGACCCGTTTCGCCGCCAGATTGCTCCGCACTTCTTCGGGGTCGTAGAAGAGCTCAAAAGTCAGGTGCCCGGTGAGGCCGTCGAAGTCCTGGTATCCCGAGACGCGTACGCCCACATGGATTTCCCGCGCCCGCACCAAGGCTTTCAAATCTCTTTTGGCTGGGTCTGTCGAGGCGTCGTAGGGGGGATCGAGCGGCTGCGGGCGGTCTTTCGCGTCCGACACTCCCTGGGTGGCGGCGTCGGCCTCGCGTTCCAGCGCCTGCCGGTCTTTCTCAATCAACATGGCCAGATAGGCCCGCTGGACGGCATCGGGTGCAGCCACGACGATGCTGTCCTGCCGCAGGGAAGACTCCTGCACGCTGATGGCCTGCACCGAACCCAGCATCAACAGCGGATAGAGCAGCACGGGAACCACCATCATGGCGATGAGGGTGCGGCGATCGCGGAGGATGTCCACCAGCTCCTTGACATAAATGACCCGGATGCGCTTGGGGAAGATCATCGCCGCCCCCCGAGCTGCGCGCCGTCGGCGCCCACCACTTTGAGAAAAATGTTGCTGAGGCGTTCCTCGCCGACCCGGGTCCGCAACTCGTCCAGCGTGCCCTCGGCGACGAGCCGGCCCTTGTGCAGCAAGCCGATGCGGTCGCACAGAGATTCCGCCTCGTCGAGATAGTGCGTACATAGGAGGATGGTCTTGCCTTCGTCCCGCTCGCGGATGATGAAGTCGAGGATGATGCGGTTGCTGAGCACGTCCAGACCCAGCGTGGGTTCGTCCATAATCAGGATCGACGGATCGGCGATCAGCGCCCGGGCGATGTTGACCCGCTGCCGCTGCCCGGTGGACAGCGCCCCGCAGCGCAGATGGGCGAATTCACCCATGTCCAGCCAGTTGATCAGGTAGGCCACGCGCTCGGCGGCGTGCCGCCCGCTCAGGCCGTGCAACTCGGCGAAGTACGTCAGTAACTCCCGCGGGGTCAGACGGTGGTAGAGGCCGGTGCCGGCCGTTAGAAATCCGATGGCCCGCTTGACTGCCACCGGGTCCGCCGCCACGTCGTGACCGGCCACCGTCGCCTGCCCGGTGGTGGGCGCCATCAGGCCGCTGAGAATGCGGAGGGTGGTGGTCTTGCCGGCTCCGTTGGGCCCGAGCAGCCCGTAGACGTGCCCCCGGGGCACGCTGAAACTCAGACCGTCGACGGCCCGCTTGTCGCTGCCGTCCGGCATGGGGAAGACCTTGGTTAAGTTGACGGTGCGAATCATGTCCATAGGCTTCGACCCGCCATTGTGGCCGCAATCCGCCGTGGGTCAATCCGCCCGGTGCTGGATACCGATAGGGCCCCTACGGTTCGGCACGAACCTCATCACCGGCAACGTCCCTGGCCTCAATTCCTGGATACGCCCACCCGGTTAAGCTTGGAGGGTGTGTTACGTCCGCGAAACAGACGGGATACTCGCTGCGCGGGGCCGGATCGGGTATACAGACGATCACGGATTACGGAGAAGGACGAGTTTATGACGCCGCGCCCTACCGTGCTGATTGTCGACGACAATCCTCAGAACCTCGAACTCCTCGAAATCTACTGCGAGGGGCTCGAAGGGGTGAACATCCTCACCGCCACCAATGGGCTTGAGGCCATGGAACAGGTGACGCGGAACCGTCCCGACCTCATGCTGCTCGACATCATGATGCCGAGAATGTCCGGCTTCGAGGTGTGCAAGCAGATCAAGTCAAACCCCGAGACGCGCGACATCCTCGTGGTGATGGTCACCGCCCTGAACGAGACCTCCGACGTGGAGCGCGCCGCCGAATGCGGCGCGGACGATTATCTCTCCAAACCGATCGACCGGCGCGCCCTGCTCGACCTGGTTACCAACCTGCTGCAGAGCAAACAGCGAAGTTAGCCGGTCAGGGCGTCCCCACCAGAAGCATCTCCTTGGCGTGCTTATTGGTCGAGAGGGCATAGCGGTAGCGGTCGCAGAAGTGGACGGTGACACGCGGTTTGACCTCCCGCATCAGCGCGATCAATTCCTCCACCGAGGGGATGCCGTCGTTGCGGTAGGAAACCACGAGCGTGCTGTCGGCAAAGCGGCGGAGCAGCCGGCGGAAGGCCTCATGGACTCGCGCCGGTGAGGTCCACGGCGAGGGCGCACTTTTCATGCGCAAATGCTTCGACCGCCGATCAATCAACTCCGGCCACTCGTCGTAGCGCACCAGCCCTTCGAGGAAGTGATAGAACGCCAGGTAGTCCACGCCAATCCCGCGGGCGTTGAGATAGGGGGTGTCGATATAGACCAGATCGAAGCGCCCCGGGACGTCCGCCGCGTCACCCTGGAGCGCGCGGCAAGGCCGGTCACCGGCAAAAACCGCGGTGGCGCCGCGGCGGGCGTGGGTGCGGAAGTGGTCCGCAAACGGTCGGTCCCAGGTGGCCTTGTTGCCGAAGCCGCGCCGCACGTCCGCCAGACGCAGGTACAGGTTACGGCGATGGAAGAGGTTGTAGGGGCGTTTGGCCAAAGCCGACTGAAACAGGGCGTAGTAGGCCAACGCTCGCCGGTAGCGGCAGGGCAGTCGGCGGATGTTTTGGGCCACAACGTCCAGCCAGCGGTTTTCCGCGTCGGTGAAGTAGATGCCCCCGAAGGTCCGCTGGATGACGTCGTCGTAGACGCGGTGTGGTGCGGGGGCCATGATTGACGCCACGTCATCGTCGCTCAGCGTCACCTCGTCATTTTCGATCAAGGCCAGGCCGATTTGATAGTTGAAGCTCAGCAGATCGTTGTAAGCGACCTGCTTGCCGCGGCCTTTGAGCCAGTGGGCGACCACGCCGCTGCCGCCGAACGCATCGAGGGCGGTATCGAATTCGAGTCGGTCAAGGTGCCTGCCGATCCAATCCATGAACCGCCGCTTGCTCCCCTGGTAACGTGTGGCCGGGAAACGGGGGACGTGCGCCACTGGGTGCGCAGTGCCGGGCTGCGTGCGGGCCGGCTCGCTCAGGAAAAGGATTGTGCCTTGTCGCTCGGCAGACATCGACGGGCCGCCAAGATCGCACGGGAAGCGTCTTTTGACAAGACGCGCGGGGAGACGATAAAATCACCCCGTTCTCGTGCCGACGTAGCTCAACGGTAGAGCACAGCTTTCGTAAAGCTGGGGTTAAGGGTTCAAATCCCTTCGTCGGCTGTCTCGTAAGTCACGCCGAATCCTGGACTTAGGATACCTTCCCGGCGTCGGGGAGTGCGGCTCGAAAGGCAAAAGCGCCGGTACGTACCGGCGCAAACCCTGGAGACCCGCATTATGACCCGAAAAACGCCTACAACCCCATCCTACCGGCTGTACAAGCGTACAGGACAGGCCGTCGTGAGCATCGACGGCAGGGACTTCTACCTTGGCCCCCACGGCTCGGAAACGAGCAAGGCGGAGTACGACGCCTTGGTATCCCGCTGGCTGGCCAGTGGCCGGAAACTGGACACGCCCGGACCGGCGGGCCTGACCGTCGTGGAACTGATCCGCGAATACTGGCGATTCGTGGAAACGTACTACGTGAACGCCGACGGCGACGCAACACCACGGGTGCCGCAAGTGAGGACAGCACTTGCCATCGTCAAGCGGCTCTACGGCAGGACTTTGGCCAAGGACTTTGGCCCGGTCCGGCTCCGCACCGTCCGACAAGCCTTTGTCGATGGGGGGTGGTCCCGAACCTACGTTAACCAGC
>JBGPAW010000048.1:0-14188 GCA_041480905.1 Phycisphaerae bacterium | reverse complement strand
TGCCGGGTCGTGTCCGCCGGGTCCACGCTCGCCAGCACCTTCGCCAGCAGCGACATGGCGTGCTCGCCGTGAGCCAACGCCGTCCGCACCACCAGCTCTTCCGTCTGCCGGTGCGCCACGTACGTCACCGCCCCCAGACCGCACAGAAACGCCGCCACCAGCGCCAGCCCGATCCAGCGCGGGATTTCTTCCTGCAACCAGAACCGCTTGAATGTCGCCCAGCGTCGATTCACCGTGCGCCCGCCTGGCCAGACCTCCGGCAGACAGCGTCACCCCGCGGTGACCTGTCTCCGCGAAACCTCGGATGCTGGTAGGTAACATCGTCCGCTCCCCCCGGCTCCATTGGCTGTAACTCGTTCCGGTCTTGGTCCGTGAACTCATCCGCCCGCCTGGTCCGCGCAGGCCGCAAGCTATCGGACGCTCACGTCCCTCTCATTGCGGATTTCGGAATGTGGATTGCGGATTAGGGAAGCCGAGAGCCCAAAGCTGATAGCTGAGAGCTACTTTAGAGCTTCACCGCCCACGCCGCCCCCTTGGTGATCCACAGGGCCACGTATTCGTCGACTTGATAGTCGCCCACCGTTCGGGTGGGCGTCGGATAGGCGATCTGCGTGGGTATAGCCGAATCGGACGGCACCGGCGGCCGGTCCGAGAACACCTGCGGCTTAATCACCAGGTGCGGACCGTGCGTCGGATCGGAACTCACCACCGCCGTGATCCGTCCGATGCGCCATCCTGGGGCGACCATCTCGGCCGCTCCTTGCGCTGCTCCCGCCGATGGCTGATCCGTCCGGTACTCCTCCAGCAACCGGGCCTGTTCTCGCCGGAGTTGTTCTTGCGTGCGCACCGCCATACATTCAGTCCTGCTCTATGACCTCTCCCACCACGTTCGGATGCGGCTCCGGCCCTTCGGCGTCCGCCACTTCCTGCACGCGGATCTCGTTTCCATCGTGTCGCCCCGCGTCCGTTACGGCGCGCACGCCCCATCTCCGCCGCGCTCCGTGGACGTGCGCGTCACTGGTATGGCTGAAATGTACTTGTCCTGTTCGGAAGGCGATCTGGCCCACGGCGTGGTCGTAGTCGATCGTTCCCGTGCCGCCGTCCGTGTAGACGCGAAACTGCGTCGGCGACGCCTCCTCGCCGACGTCCGAGTAGCTCCACCGCGGCACGAAGCGCCCGCCCGACGCCAAGGTGACCGTCAACGCCATCGGGGAATTCGGTCGGCCGCCGAGAAAACCGCCCGCCGCGTCGAAAACCACGGACACGGGAGGCGCGGACGAGGGACTTTCCACGCCGCCTCCACCAACGGCGCGCAAGACGTAGAAGTATTCGGTGTCCGCCGCGTGAGGCCGCCAGGCAAAGTTCGTCACCGTCTCCGCTGCGGGACCCGCCGCCCCCACGGGAAACGCGTAGTCGATGTCCGGCGCTGCCGGCGTTCCGCGGTAGAGGTTGTAGCCGCCATTGATCCGTGGGAACGTCCACCCGTTGGTCGCGCAGACGGCGTTGGCCATCCCCCGCGGCGTATACCCGCGGTGGATGGAGTCATAATGCGCCAGCCATTTGCTGAACAGTTCGCCGGACATGCTTCCCTTGGCTTTCAGCTATCAGCTCTCAGCGAGAGAACGGCTGAGTGCTGTTGCCTATTGCCTCTTGCCTTCTTCAGCTCGGCGTCACGATGATCTTGTCCCCGTCGTCCGATGGCGTCATGGTCCGCAGGGTCGTGGTTCCGTCGTTGTCTTTGACGACATCCACGCCCGTCGCAATGGTGTGTTCGCGCTGATTGGCCAGCATCGCCTTGGCCACGTGCAGTTCCTCGCCGTACGTCCCGGCGGTAGCATGGCCGGCGACCGCTTCATCCCACACTGCGTCCGCCACGGCGCCCGGGAGCGGTCCCCCGGCCGACTGGTTTTCCACCTGATAGACCATGACCCCGGCGGCCGTATTATGGTCGCTCTGATACACTGACAGAGCGCACACACCGACTATGCCAACAGCGCTGGCGGTCGGACTGTCTGTCTGCCGCAATTTGTAGACCCCCTTGAACGCTTCGCCGTTGGTGAGTTCATGCCAGGTGAAATCGGTCCCTTGCACCCACGGCGACACGGCGCCGTTGGCCAGTTGTATCCGCGAGAGATACACCGTCGGCGAGATCACTCCGGTCACTGGGTTGCCGTACTGGTCCACCAGCGCCACGATGAATACCGGGTTGGCTTGATCCTTCGCGTAAATCATTAGAAGCTCTCAATCCGCAATCCGCATTCCATAATCCGCAATTGCCGCAATCCCGCGTCTCAGTACTGCACGGGGTACGGCAGTCGGCTGAACCGCCTCTGCAGCGCTCCCAAGTCGCCACCGTCCAGAGCGGCCCCGATGGCCGGCGTCCCGCGGACCAGGCTCAGATCGCCCTGGGCCGCGTCCTCAAACGGATCGCTCGGCAGGGCGATCCAACCTTCGTTAATCAACCCCGTGCATCCGGCGGGCACTTGACCGTTCGTGCAATTCCGACTGCCGTTGTTGGCCAGGAACCCCAGTTGTCCCGGGGGCGCGGTCACGTTGACCGCGTACCCGTTGCACGTGTCGAAGAGGCTATTGGTCACCGCGAACGTGTTGGGATAGGTCCCATTGTAGGCATTGATCCTGACCCCCTCGAGACAGTGGTAGGCCGAGAAATGATCCACCAAAAGGGGTGTACGGGGGAGCGAAGAGTCGTAGTACAGTTCTACGCCCCGGCCGCCCAGGTCGTAGGCCCGGCAATACACACATATGCCGCCCATCTGGAACCGGAAAGCATCGCCGTCCGCATCATTCACCACACAGCTATGGCACAGGACGGTAAAAGGGTTGAGCGAGAACCCGTTGTAGACGTTATGAGACCGGCACTGGGCGAAGAGCAGCCCGTTGGCCGACGCTGCCGAATAAAACCCCAGCCCACAATCATCGGCCACACAGTTGCGCATCACCATGCGACTCGCGTTGACGTAGCACCCCCCCACTCCGCCATACCGTCCGCCCTCCGCGTTGTGGATACGAACGCTCTCGAAGATCTGGTATGGCGTGGATATCTCCACAATGGGGTAGGTTCCGTCGTTCCCGTCCACTCCGGTCGTGGGGGTCTGCCCCACGGGGATGGGGGCCCAATCGTCGTCCGTACCGATCCAGCGGACCGGTGCCGCGCTGCTCCCTCCGCGATTGAAATTCAGCTTGTGTCCGGGGGATACATCACCCTCCCCTCCGCCGCGCCAGTAGAAGACGTCGCCGGGTTGCGCCGCGGCAATGGCCGTCTCGATCCCGTACGGGTCTGCCGGCGTGCCGCTCCCCCCGGTCACGCCCACGTCATTGTCCACGTAATAGGTTCCCATTGCAGCCCTCCGCTATCCGTTCTCAGCCTTCGGCCTTTCCGCGTCCTGCCCTCTTGCCTCTTGCCTTCTTCAATACGGTACGTGAAACAACACGGCCCCACGTTCGTCTTCGATGGCCGTGATGTCGCCGTTCGCCGTCGTGATCTTCGCCAGAGGCAGGAACGTCTTGACGTCCGCCGGAAACGACGCCCCGGTGATGAACACATTGTTGCTATTGAGGCACACGTACACGGTAGAATTGTCGGCCACGGCGAACCCCGTCGTTCCCGCGTAGTATTTGCGGGCATTCTGGAAATAGTACACGACGGGAAACACGCCGATGGTCAACCCGCCCTCGTCCACCACCCGGCCCTGATTCACGGCGGCCAGCATGGCGTTTTGCCGTTGAAGCCGGCGGTTATATTGCACCTCATACGTGGGCGTGCTGTTCGGCCCGACGCCTTTGGCGATGTATGACAATCCCGTAGTACTGTCCGCCGTGCCGTCCAAAGCCTCGATCGCCGCATCTGCCGGATAAACTTCGTTTGGATAAATCGCCATAGTCAGCCTTCCATCCGCAGTCCAAGGTCCGAGGGCGCCCGCCTCTTACCTTCTGGACAATCCACCATCCCAAATCGCGATTCCCTAGACTCCCCTTACCGCTTCAAATCGACTCGGGTGAAACGAGAACGTCACCTGGTCCAACGCCGCGTTATATCCTACGCACTTGAGACCGTGCGGCGCCGCCGGCGCGGCGTTGATCGTGGCGGTATACTGCGCCGGGGGATCCGACGAAGCATTGCCTGCCCCGTCGAAAAGTTTGATCACATGATCGAAGCGGCCAAACACATATGCCGGTGACTCCACCACGATCGGCCAGGCCGGCCGGAGATGCTCGGCCAGCAGGTGCAGCGTCTCCAGATGTCCATCCGGATCGACGCTGTCCAGGTGCCGCACCGCCAGATGGCCGTCGAGCACGTGGCCGTTGCGCGCCCCGGTCTCGGGCCACAACCGCATCGGCCCCGGCGGCAGCGCGTGCGCGTAGTCGATTACTCCACTGCCCAGATCGCCGTACACCTCGAACCAGATGTCTGAAGCATACCGCCGCAGTCGCAATACCGTCAGTCGCACCCGCACCATCCGTCAGTTCCAAATTCAAAGTTCCCAGTTTCGACTTTTCTTTACGTCGGCAGCTCGGTGACCCCCAACACCAGTTCCGTCTCCCACCGCCCGCCGGACAACCGATACCGTTTGCCGAGCACGCACAGAGGCGTCGCCTCCCGACGCACGCAGCCGCCGAAGCTCAGTTCGCGTCCGCCGAGGCCGGAAAGCCGGTCCCCGATTTGCAGCCCGGTCTCCAACCACGGTATAAGCGGCGTCATGACCACGCGTCCGCCGCGTTCATTCAGCGCGATCCGCTCCGCCACCTGCTGTGCCGCGGCTGTGTCATCGACCTCGATGTCCGTCGCGTCGGGGTTCACCTCGGCCAGCACGTCCGTCGTGTCCGACCGGCTCTCGAAGCGATACTGCGTGGGCTTGTACACCACCCGGGTGGTGGTCCATAAGGTGGGGGTGCGGCTGTCGTCCGGGGGATGTCGGACCAGTAAACGCTCGTCGCTCTCGATCAGGGCGGTCACGCGCACGCGGAACGTCTGGTCGATGAGCGCATACCACAGGTTCTGCTCTTCGGGCACCACGTCCGGCGGAGTGATCTCCGTGGGGTTGGTCACGTCGAAGTAGACGCCGGTGGGGCCGAAGCGTACCCGCACCGACCCTTTCGGGAGGGACCACGTGGCCCCCGAGTCGAAGCTCACCTCCACGTAGACGCCGAAACCCTCGCCGTCGGCGGTCACGGTGATCGTGTCCCGCAGCTTCCGCGGCCGGCGTGACCAGGCCCCGGCGGTGGTCACCGCCGGCGTCACCACCGTGGAGAAGTCGAACGGCTGATAGTTGTCGAACGGCGCGTTGCGGTTGTACGTCGCGCCGTCGAAGCGCCCGTCCTCGTTGAGCACCCAGAAACGCGCCACGTTGCGGTACTGCTCGAAATCGACGCCCTTCTTGTGGTAGCGCTTGTACCAGGTGAATTCCTCCACGCCCTCGCCGTAGGCCGCGATCTCGTCCGGCGTCCAGGCCAGGTCTTTCGCTGCCGGACGGTCCGGCGCGGCCACGTTGTCCAGATTCACCTCCGGTTCCCATCCCGGCACCAGCGGCAGGGTCATCTCGTAGTGCTTGACCCCTCCAGCCACCACCGGCGCATTCACCACTTGGCGATGGTCCCACGCGAGGGTCGCCCGCTCGATGACGTTGGCCGCGTACACCTCCGCAGCGGACATCGCCGACGCCGCGAACCGCGGCGTGCCGTCGGCGTATCGACCGCCCCAGGCCGACGGCAAAGTCTTAACCGTCCCGTCACCTTCCGACCACACGCGCATCCGGGACGCCGCCCCTCCGCCTTCGTTGACCGTCTCCGCCGTCACGTGGATGCCGCACTCGGCGGCCAGCAGGGCCAGCGCTTCGACCAGGTTGGTCGCCTCCACCATCAGCAAGTCGGGCGTCTCCAGCAGCCGACGCAGCAACTCGCTCTGCGGGACCACTGCCGGGTCGGCGTCCGGATCGTAGTGCACGTAACCGTCGGTAGCCGTGAAGATGTTGCCTTCGCCCACCGGCCCTTCGGGCAGTCGGTAGAACCAGAACAGATAGCGCAGGGCCTTGAAGTAGGTCCACCGTCGGGCCGTCGGGTCGCCATCGTGCGTGAAGAGGTACACCGAGCGGGGCGCGCCGCCCGGTCCCGCCACGGTCAGCGGCTCAGCCGCACAGTTGCCGACCCCGTCCAGGTTGAAGATGCACGGCAAGCCCGTGAGCAGCACGCTGGCGGCCTGCCACGCCTCCGGATCGCTCGCCAACCCGTCTTCGATCGCCCCGTTGCGCATCCGCCGCCCGTAAACCCAACAGCGCTGATCGACCGCCAACCGTCGGTAAACGTGTTCCGCCGTGAAGGTGCAGCGGTCCTGGAGTCGTCCTGGCCGACCGTCCCACTCGGTTTCCAGCAGCGGCGGGTAACCCTCGAACAGCATGGTCCGGTCCGTCGGCTCGGGCTCATTCGTGCGGATCAACACGCGGCCGTCGGGCACGTAGCGGTTGCGGGCGGCCGACGCATCAAACTGATCGTCCAGGCGGACCGCGACACCGGCCGACGACAACCGATCGTCGTTCAGCAGTGTCAAGGCCTCGACACTCAGGCGTTCGTCCACGCGGAACACGCCGGACCCAGGCGAAACTTCCAGTTCCACCACCAGCGGCTGGACGCGCTCGACTCGTCTTTCGCCCGAAATCATCGCACGGGTTCCCTTACCACTCCGGTCCGCCGGTCACACCCGCAACTGCGTGAAAGTCAGCTCGAACCCCTGGACCGCCGCCCCCGTCACCGGGTGCCGCCGCCTGGCGCCTTGGCGCTCAAAGACGTCGAGCACGCACTCGGGATAGCTCCGGCCCCAGGCGTCCACCATGGTGGCCGGCACCTGCGCGACCGCCAGCCGTTCAAGTTCGCCCTCGACCTCGTTGAGCGCCGCGTCGTCCTCCGCCACCAGTTGGCCCTGCCATCGGATCGTCCGCCCGCGCGTGCCGGCATGGTGCCGGTAGACCCCGTCGATGCCGGGAAACCCGAACTTGACGGACTCCACGGCGATGCCGCCGATTTCGACCGTCACGATGCTGTCACTTCCGGTGATGGCCGCCCCGCCGAACGTCGGGATTGACAACTCCGCCAAGCGCTCCACCCGGTAGCGCTGCTCGAAAACCACCGTCCGCTCGTCCCCGGCCGCCTGGCGCTCTTCGTGCATCAGCAGACGGTAATCACCGGCCAGGGTGGCGCCGTCCAGGGCCGCCGCCACCCTCTCCAGGCCCTCCCAGACCCCGGCGCACGAGGCGTCGCCGGTCAGCGCCGCGGCCCCGCCGCGCAAATTCTCCACCGCCAGCAGGATGGTGACCGTCGCGGCCGCAGGCACCGTGTCCTGATGCGTACGGGAACCGCGACCGTCGTAGAGCACGAAAGCGGCGGGCTTGCGTTGCCGGGAAAGCGCCGCGACGGCCGCCTTGCGCTCGGCGGCCTGATAAATCCCCACCGTGGCGAACAGATCGTGCCCCTCGCGTTGGAGCGCCGAGAGCAGCCCGACCACCGCCGCCGTCACGTCACCCAACTCGCTCACGACGCAACTCCAGCATGTCGCGGGGGAAATGGAAAATTGAAAATAGAAAATGAAGAAGGAAGATAGTGAGCCGGAAAGCAACAGGCGCGCCGTTCTTCTTTTTCCATTTTCAATTCTCCATTTTCCATTTCTCTTCGTGGCCCAACGATCCATCTCCCACGCCGGCGCGGCTAGTAGCCCGCCAGTTCTTTCCGCGACAACACGCGCGCGTCCCCGGTGGTCGCCGCCCCCCATCCTTTGGCGGGATTAGCATTCAAGGGCGTCACCGACGGCAGCTCGACAGTCCCGGCGGCGATCTGCTCCAGCCATTTGATTGTCGCAGTCCGCTTGGCCACCACGTCCGCCGGCACCGGCGGACGCCGCGTGTGCAGCCGATACTCGATCAGGTCCAGCACGACCGTCGTCAACAAGGCCGCCGGCTCGGCATTGGCCGACAGGTCGATGGGGACGGCATACCGGCGGGCCAGATAGCTGTCCGCCTCGCGCTCCGCCCCATCGCGGGCTTCGGCGACCACGGCCAGGTCCGCCGCGCCGCTCCCCGCGTCGTCGGTGAGTTGGACGTAGCGTTCACTGCCCAATCGCGTCTCGATGTCGCTGTTGGTGACGTAGGACATGGCTCTCAGCCTTCAGCTCTCAGCTTTCGGCGTTTCGGCTTTCTGCTCTTGCCTCTTGCCTTCTGCGATTACACAAAGTCGGTCCGCACCGCGAACTGCCAGTAGCCGTAGGCCAGCCGATACCGGGCCCGCACCCCGTAGAGGAACTTCTCGCGCTTGAACGCCTCTTCGCTGCCCTCGGCCAGGGCGGTGAACTCCACCGGCTCGCGGTCCTGGAAGATGAACGGCCGCACCACCCCGTCGGTCTTGAGCAGGTACCACTTGCTCGCGTCGGTCAGCCACGGGAAGGAAACCACCCGGGCGACGCCTTGCAGCAGATTGGAGGTGTTGTTGATGATGGTGGCGTTGATGGCCTCCAGGGCGGTGAAGTACATCGCCACCGGCACCACGCAGACCAGTCCCGTGGCCGACAGCGCCATGGGATCGCCGCGGTCATCCTGGAAGGCCAGCATCGTGGCGATGCCCTGCTTCAGGGCGGCTTTGAACTCCGTCTCGCTCGGGTTGTCCGCGTTGGCCGCGTCGTAGGTGAGCTTGTTGTCCTGGCTGCCCGACTCGCCGGAGACGTGGGCGTCATTGAAGAAGGAGACGCCGTCGTAGCTGTTGTACCCGGCGGTCTCGCCATTGATGAGCAGTTGCGCGATCAGGTAGTCCTTGTGCGTGGCGGCCCGCTGGGCCAGCTCGCCGACGCGCAGGCGGATCTGTCCGGTCTGGTCGTCGGCGATCTCGTCGCGGTCCACCTCGATGGTCGCCTCGTACTTGAGGTTCTCCACCGAATACGATTCGCTGCGCAGCCCCTTGGCCAGCCGGCCGGTGCCCCACTCGCGCATCTTGGGCACCGTGCCCAGCCAGCGATACGTTTCGCTGTCGGAATTCGACGGAATCCGCGTCGCCAGCTCGGTGTACTGCACCGGCGTCGCGTCGTACCGGCTGAAGAACTCGCTCCGCAGCCCCTTGGTCAGCAATCCCGTATTGATGACGGCCACTGGGTGATCTCCTTTCGTCGGGTCAAACGACTTTCTTTCTTCTCTGCGTTTCTGTCTTCAAGCTCTCAGGGCGCCCGGCTTACGTCTCCACGCTGATGTCCGCGTCCGCGCCGCCGATCGAGGCCACCGCCACCCAGTCCCCGTTGCCGTCGGCGATGAGGTGGACGAAGTCCCCGATGTCGGTCACGGAGACGTACTTGTTGTCCGCCTGCTTGTCGCCTTTGACGTAGATGCCGCCGGCGGTGCCCGGGGCCATCCGTAGGGCCTGATCGGCCATGCACACGAACTTGAGCTCGGTGCCCGTCGGCGGGTTGGCCGGCAGCGTCGCAATAATGGCACCTGTGGCCCCCAGATTGGTGTGTACCGTGCCGCTGTGCGCCGCGGTCAGCGTGAAGTCGGCCGTGTGATGTTGCAGCGGGGCCAGTCCGGCCGGGGCGGTGGTGTCCAGCCGCAGGACGATCTCGTTGGCCGCCACCACGTCCTTGACGTATCCGACGAAGGTGTTTCCGCCGGGCGTGAAGCTCAGCACGTTGTCCGCGCTGGCGAACACCGCCCGGCCCACGTCCGCCACCGTCGCTCCGGTGAGCGTGTGCCCGAAGTCGCCCAGGGTGAACACGCGCACGCGGAGGGCCCCGTCCGCGCCGGCACTGTTGTTGGTTTCCTCGTAGCTCAGTCCAACGAAGCGGTGGCCCGCCACGAGCGGCTCCGCATAGCCGCTGCTGTTGAGGGTCACGAAACCGCCCTTGTAGATGTGCGCGCTCGCCGCCACGGGGTAGCTGCGCAACTCCTGATCCACATACCGATCCACCTCACGATTCGCCGTCAATGCCATACCGTTTCACCTTTCCAAGCTATCAGCTTTCAGCTATCAGCCAGAGGGGTCCCGAGTCCCGCGTCCTTTCGGCGTTTTGACCCTTGCCTTGTTGCCTCGTTGCCTCAGCAATCGTAGGGTCCGCCGTGCGGACCAGTTTCCAATCCGCAATCCGCAATCCGAAATCGCCTCAGTCCTACGTCCGGAGTCCCTGTTCCTGCTCGCGCAGCGCCGCCGCCACGTAGGCTTCCTCCGTGGTGAGGGCCGCCAGAGCCGGGCAGGCGCGGAACTCGGCGCGGGCGGCGTCGGCCTGGGCCTTGCGGCGGGACGCGGAGCAGGAACCGGCGGCGGGGTCGGTGCGTCCGAGCGGCACCACCAGCGGCGCCGTCCGCAACCATTCGTCAAACGAGGCCGGGTCTTTCTGGGCAAGACGCAGCGCCCACTCCCGCTGGCTTTCGGTCAGCCGACCTTGACGCTGCGCTTCGGTCACCCGCCGGTGGGCCTCGCGCAACGCCGATTCCTCAGCCACTTGCAGCAACTGGCGGCCGGCCGTCACCAACACCTCGAGTTCCGGGCAGTCTGGCGGCAGCGCTAGACAGGCCCGCAAGGTCTCCAACGCCGCGGCCGGCGTCAGATCTCCAGCCTCCCCGCTCCGGTTGACGATCGGCGTCATGTTCGTGATGGCCGGCTTGTTGGTCAGGGCCACCGAGTGCAACGCCACGAGCTTGCGGTCCGCCTTGCGGATGAGGGCGACCGGAGAGAGATACCGGTACTGCCGGGCGGCCAGTTGTTCGAGGGCCGGTGGCGTCCATACGACCTGGGCGAACAGTCCGACGCCTTCCTCGATGTCGATCTGCTTGACCCATCCCGCGGCAGGAGCTTGTCCCGAAGGCGAGGTGTACGGCCCGCCCAAGGTCTGATGCTCATAGTCGATGGGCAGGTCCGTGCCGTGCTCGAGGAAGGACTCGACCACCAATCGGGCCGACTCCCCGTCCACCACAAAGTCGCCGCTCGTGCTTTCCACGTGGCCCCACGGCACGATCAGCACCCGGGTGGGAACCGGCTCACCCTCGAGTTGGGCGGCGGCCAGCGTCGCCAATTCCCGATCCGCTTGGGCTTCGTGCTGGTTCTTGTCGTTCATGGTTGTTCCTATGACAATGGCCTATGTCGAACGTCCTCAGCCATAGAACTTGGCGCGCGCTCTGGAAAACCCGCGCTCTTACCGATCACGCGCCCGCACCACTGAGCAGGGCTTCGCCCGTGCCCGGCTGCGGGATGCCCAGCGTCTCATGGGCCCACGCCGCCGGGATCCGCACGCCCAGACGATTCACCGCCGCATCCAGCACGGCGCTGAGCTCCGGTAGGTTCTGCGGGCGTTCGGGTTTCCGCGTGAAGTAGGGCACGGGCACGTCCGGTCCGAACTGGAACCGGGCCAGCGGGGCGAGGAGGTCTCTGCGGAGGGTGCGGCCTTCCTTGCGGACGTCGTCGGTGCGGATGTCCTTGCGGACCTGCTCGTGGACCATCGTCGCGGATAACACCCCGCTCACGCCGGCCACGTCCGTGGTCAGCGTTTGCCCCAGCCAGGCCTTGCTCATCTCGCGGTTCAGAAAGTCGATCAGCTTCTCGTAAGGCGGCCCCTGGGTACCGCGATTGGCTTCAACGATCTGCAGGTCCACCGCCCGGCTGAAGATGCCCGCAGCATTGCTGCCGAGGGTTTCGAGCATACGCAGCAGTTCGCGTTTCTCATCGGCGGAGGCGGAGGGTTCGTAGCGGGCGATCCGCACCGGCATGCCGAAGATCTCGCTGAAAATCATCCAGTCCTTCAGGGCCAGGTTTTTTGCCAGGTAGGCCAAGGCGGTCACGCGGAGCAACCCGCCACGGGCCGGGTGGCCCGACACGCTGTGCGGGGTGTGTACCACAAACTTATTCGGGGTTAGTTCGATCCCGTCGGTCGTGGCCTCCGCGGTGAGGAGCCGCGGGCGGTCCAGGTCGTCGAAAACGATGCGGGTGAAGTCAATCGGCACGAGATCCACGATGCGGAATTCGCCGCCGGCCTGCTCCCACACCAATTCAGCCACGGCGATGTTGCGCCCCAATGCCAGGGACAGGTGTTGCAGGGCCTCGTCGAACGTCTCCAGCTCGGTGAGCACTTCCCGACAGAAGGCGGCAGCCTCATCCGCGCGCGCCCGGTCCGCGTCGGAGTTCACCTGCGCCGCACTGACCACCTGCCACTCCAGACCGGTCAGGGCCAGCCGGCGGGTGTTGGCCACCGCGTACAGGTGCGGGTCCTTCTCCTCCATCTCCTCGTAGAGCTGCATGGCCGCGGAGAGCGACCCGGCGTCGGCGTCGCGGAGGATCGCCGCCAGCCGCGACGGCGTCAGCCCGGCCGACGGATAGTCGCGGAAGGTGTCCTCCGCGCGCACGGCGAGCACTTGGCCGGGTTTAGGCCGGCCATTCGAGCTGCGAAAGCGATTGACGATACGTTGCGTCAACGACATGGCATCTTTCTCCGCTATGAAAGCAGTCGGGGGAATGGAAAATTGAAAATGGAAAAAGTAGATGGCGCGCCGCACGGCTCCAATGCACCTCTTCCTTTTCCATTTTCAATTTTCTATTTTCCATTTCTTCCTTCGTGCCTTAGTGTCTTGGTGGCCTGAACTCCTCACCAGGTGCCGCTGCGGGCGAAGCGAAGCGGGGCGGCGGCGAGCATCTCGACGCGGCCGGCGCGGGTGCCGGCGGCGCGGAGGGCCAGAGCGGCGGCCCAGAAGCGATCGGCGTGGCTGCCCTCCGCCCGCCCCGCGGTATATTGCTCGTGACCCGTGGTGGACACCGCCCGTTCGACTCCATGCCAGTCGTTGCGGATGGCTTCGTCCACCGGAATGCGGAGCGACGCCCCCTCGACCGCCACGCGCAGCCCACCGGCCAACTCCTGCTTGAGCAACGGCGTGAACGTGCAGGCCTCCACCCGATACGAACCGAAATCCTCCGTCGCCGCCTCGGCGAGCTGCATGCCCAGACCGCCGGCGTCGATGCAGCACCGCCGCACCGCCGGCAGACCCAGCACCTCGCCGATCACGGCGTACTGCTCGCGGAAGGGGACGTTCTGCATCTCGAGGACGCCGCGCGTGATGCGGTGGTCGCCCTCGACCGCGACGATCCAGACCACGGTGAGGTCCCGCCGCCGCCCGACGTCGATCCCGACCGCCAGATCGCCCCGCTGCTTCTTCAGCGCCGCCCAGTCCGGCTCCTTGCACAGCGTCGGGTCCTCGCAGCGGGCGATCATCTCGTAAGTGAGGAACGCGGTGGCCTCGTCCAGGAACTCGCACAGAAACTCCTGGCGGAACAGTTGGTCGTCGCCCATCGCGCGCCGCACCTGCTCGTAGTTGACCTCCAGACCCTGTTCGATGGCTTGCGGCAGGGTCAGGACCGAATGACTGAACAGCGCGTTGTCGCGCAGTTGGGCGAAGACGTTCTTGATGCCTTTGGGCGTGGAGCACACGTCGAGTTCGCCCTGGCCGCGGAGCAAGGTCGGGAACATCGCCCCCCAGATTTCCCGGTCGTCGGCGTGCATGGCGAACTCGTCGAGCAGCACGTCGCCGGTGAACCCGCGGGCGGTCATGGGATTGGCCGGCAGGCCGATGATGCGGACGCGGTTGGGCAGCGTGATCTCCAGCCGCTTGAAGCGCGTGCCTTCAAAGAAGCGGTCGTCCAGATAGTCGGCGGCGATCTTGAGGGCCTGGCAGTGCTGCCGGGCCTTCTGCATCAGTTCGTAGCTCTGGCGTTCGCCCGCCGAGAGGAAGATCTGGTTCCGCCCACGGCGGAGCCCCCGCACGATGCGCCGCAGCGACTTGGTGAAGCTCTTGCCGCTCTGCCGCGACCAGCAGCACCACCGCAGCCGGGCCTCGCACTCGACGTCCTCACGCTGATAGGCCAGCAACGGCACGAACGGCTCCGGCCGCGCCGCGACCGCCGGAGCCGAAACCGCCGTTGCCGCCGTGGAGTTGTCCGCGGGTGTCGGACCCAAGCGCCATCCCTTGTCTTGCGCACGGTGCCCCTCCCACGCTCGGCAGCGCAGCCTGCCGGGCGGGCGTGGTTCGAGGATCACCGTGTCCAGGGATAGAACTTGGCGCCCGATCGGCTTCTGCGGTCTGGCCGTCGATCACTCCCCCGGGTTCAGAGAACCGGGGGCCCTCAGGCTCAGGCGGTCGGGTGGCCCAGGTCCTCCTGGATCTGGGGG
>JBGPAW010000047.1:0-14271 GCA_041480905.1 Phycisphaerae bacterium | reverse complement strand
ATTCGTGCGCTTTGGTCGCGTAGCGGGGCGCCTTCAACCACGAATAGGCATTGGGCTTTTCGGCATCCGGTTCGGTCAGACCGACGGCCGGGTTCTTGTTCCCGCACGCCGGCGTGTACCAGGAGTAGGTCACGTACTCGGCGATCTGGGCGGGATCGACGGAGTTGAACGCGCCGTCCGTGT
The DNA here is from genome assembly GCA_041480905.1 of Phycisphaerae bacterium. Taxonomy (GTDB): domain Bacteria; phylum Planctomycetota; class Phycisphaerae; order UBA1845; family UBA1845; genus JAAEQG01. The sequence goes on along the minus strand of JBGPAW010000047.1, from coordinate 14,088 downwards.
AGCGTCCGGGTCCGAACAGCTTGCTGGTGCCGCCGGCGTTCAGGTCGAACACGCCGAAGGCGAGCAGGTTGCCATCGCCCGCGCCGATCTGATAGTAGGTCGGGAACAAGCCGGCGAGGGCGGTTACGTCCGGCAGATAGACGTCGTCGATAAACGCGCGGAGCTCAGTCAGCAGGCCGCGGAAGGCGGTGATCTTCTCGGCGGTGACGACTTCGGTGCAGCCGCCGACCACGAACGACCCCGTGCAGGGGAGCTTGCCGCTGAAGATGGCCGCCATCTGGTGGGCCTTCCTTCGCATTTGCAGCGCCGTGACATAATGGTCGACCAACGTAGCGGCAGTCGAGCCGCCCACCATGTCGGGGGTGACGAAGCGCGGCGTCCAGGGCGAGGCGTCCAACAGGCCGGTGGTGTTGATGTAGTCCAAGGCCGTCAAGTGATAAAAGTGCAGCACGTGCGACTGGAGGTAGTTGGATGCCAGCATCAAGTTGCGCAGGATTCGGCCGTTGTCCGGCGGAGTGACCGCGAAGGCGTTGTCCAGGTTCAAACACGCCGCCAAAGCGTGAGAGACCGGACAGACGCCGCAAATTCGCTGGGTGTACTGGGCGGCGTCGCGCGGGTCGCGGCCGACCAGAATAACCTCGAACCCGCGGAACATGGTGCCCGCACTCTTGGCGGCCACCACCTGCGGTTGGCCCCCGACCATGTCCACGGTCACCTCGATTTCGAGATGTCCTTCGATGCGGGTCACGGGATCAAGGGTAATCGTAGTCATAAGCGTAGCTCTCAGCTTTCAGCCAACCGCTATCAGTCATCAGCGATCAGCAGTTCGTTCTGGGCGTTCGATTCCCGCTCGCCCGTGTCCGGGCCGGCGGTGGACAGTTGGTAACCGGCCGCCGGCTCATAAAACGGCGACATCCCATCGGGAAAGTCCGGTTGGACGCACCCGAGGCAGGGGCTGTGGGCCCCGATGCACCAGTTCACACCATACTGCCCGGTCTCGCCGCTGTTCCACTTCCGCATGTAACAGTCGGAATAGGACAGCTTGCCCTTGCAGCCGAGCGGCTCCATGCAGCCTTCGTCGCCCAACTGGTTGGCCCAGACCGGTTCGCCGCAGAGTTTGTGCCGCTTGAAGCAGTTATCGTGAATCCGCAGGCCGAAGTATTGCACCGGCCGGCGGTAGGCATCCAGCGGCGGAAGGTGCCCGTTGGTCAGCAGATAAACGATGGTCCCGACCATCCAGTCGGGGTGGGCCGGGCAGCCGGGTACGTTGATCAGCCGCGGGTCGTTCTCCAGAATGTCGCCGACCCCTTTGGACTGCGTCGGGTTGGGAGCACCGGCGGTGACCCCGCCGTAGGCCGCACAGGAGCCAACGGCCAGAATGTAGCCCGCGTTCTGGCTGAAGGTCATCAGCCCGTCGAGCATGCTCATGCCGGGCCAGAGCTGACAGTATTTGCCGCCGGCGCCGGTGGGGATGGCCCCCTCGATCACCAGGACATAGCCCGGTTGGGCGCCGGCGGCTTGGGCCGCCGAGACCGCCAAGTCGCCTGCCGCCGCCATCACCGTGTTGTGAAACTCCAGGTCGATGGAGTTCAACAACAGATCGTCGAAGCTCATGTAGTAGATGCTGTTCAACAGGGAGATGGAGCAGCCGTTGCAGCCGGCCCCCTGTAGCCAGATGACGCGCGGGTCGCCCTCGCCGCGCAGCAGGTTTTGCAGGCTCGCCAGGGCCGCGGGCGCCAACCTGCCGGCGGCGACCGCCGCGGCCGCCGCTTTCAGAAAATCACGACGACTGATTCTCATTGGCCTACCTCCGCTGAGTCCAAGCTGGTGTCTGGAAAGTCGCTCGGCGCTTCGGTCTTCGCGTCCGGTGGTTGCCACAGCCACGGGGGGATGCCAAAAAAGGATTCCGTTTCGCTCAGCAGCGCGCGGGTGTAATCGGCATTGTGCGAGCCGTAGGACCGGTCGGCCAAAACGAACTCGTAGTTGAACTTGGCGATGCGGTAGCGGGCCAACTGTAGGGGAGGCAGCGTGGCGGGATCGACGTACAGAGGATCGCCCGGATCGAAGTAGTGGGCGATGTCGGCGAGGCGGGCCTCGATTTCCTCCCGCGTGACGGCCACGAGCTGCGTAGCCGCTGCCTCGGTATGACAGGGCATGCAGGCCCGCATGTTCGGCAGGAAGGTGTGGCCACTCTCGGCAGGCAGCCCCGGACCGCCGGAGGGCTCCATGTGCACATGGCAGACCGAGCACTCGTTGGGGATCCCCCACCAGTGCTCAGTGTACGGGCCGTTCAGCGGCGTCCCGTCCAGCAGATACCCTCCGGACCCGTGCAACGCCTCCGCCTGTGGTTGCTTTGGCTCCTCGGGCGGCGCGGCGTTCTCCATCGTATGGCAGTCGGCGCACAACGACCACGGCGGCAGGCGGAGTTGGCCGACGTTGGCGCTGCCGTGAGGCCGGTGGCAGGCCACGCACTCCACGTTGTAAACCGCCGCATATAGGGTGGGCTTCTGGCCTTCCGGCGCCAGGCGATAGTCCGTCGAGTGGCATTGCAGGCAGGCGTCCGCGGCATCCGGCGCCGCCCACAAATCGAACAATGCCGTCGAATGTTTCGAGGTGGACCACTGCTCAAATTGGGGATGGTGGTTCTCGCCGCACAACCCGTGGCACGATTCGTGACACGCGCCGCACAACGTCGAAGCCATGTTCACGTCCAGCGGCACGTTCTCGGGATCGGAGACGTGATTACTGCCCGGTCCGTGACAGTTCTCGCACTGCACGTGGGCCAGTTGCGGGGTCGTGGTCAGGTCGATGAATCCACTCGCCGCCCCGTATCCCACCGCATGACATGGAAAACACAAGGAGTTGTTCCCGTTGCCGCCGGCCACCAGCGTGTCGAAAGCCGTCGCGTGGATGGTCGCGCTCCAGTCCGCGTGGTTCTGAGCGTGACACGCCGTGCAGTAGGTCGCGCCGACGTACATCGGCGGACTCGCCAGCGGGCCGGTGTAGTTAGCCGTGAACACGGAGAAGTCGCCGAGGTCCACGTCGCCGTCATGGTTCACGTCTGCTCGGGCGAAGTCCCCCGCCGTGCATCCCGGGGGCGGCGAGGCGACTTCAGGGCCGCCCAGACACCCAGCAAACAAAACCAAGTCGGCCAGGTCCACATCGCAGTCTATGTCGATGCCGCCCAACGGCCGCCCGAAGGAGTCCACGCCAGCCGGCCCGGCGACCTCGGGACACGAATCGCACACGTCGCCCACCCCATCGCCATCGGTGTCCGTCTGGTTGACGTGGTGCATGATGGGGCAGTTATCGCACGCATCGCCGAAGCCGTCCTCGTCCGCATCGCTCTGGTCGGGGTTGATCACGAAGTCGCAGTTGTCGCAGGCATCGCCGACGCCGTCCGCGTCGCCGTCTTCCTGGTCCGGGTTGTAGCGGTACACGCAGTTGTCTTCCTCGTCGATGACCCCATCGCCGTCGGCGTCGTCGGGGCCGGTCACCAGCGGCCAGACCCGCGTCGCAGCCTGATACACCTGGGCGGGGGCGCTGCCCAGCGGGGCCTGGGCCCATACCACGATTTTGATGTTTGGCGCGTCGGCCCAACTCTCCGAGTCGAACGTGAACGTGTTCTGAACCAGTTGGGATCCGCCCGGTGCCAGAGTGATGTCCTGTGTAGGAGCGGCCTGCTTGAAACCGTTACGATGGTAAGGCTTGGAGGCCGGCCAATGGTCCAGCACCTGCACCATGTAAACGCGCAGCGTCTTGGCGGTCCCGCCCGTTTCGATGCCCACCGTGGCGGAGATGCGGTAGGTCGGCCCGCTGAGGTGCTGGGCGCTCAACGCCAGAGTGACGTCGGTGGGAACGGCCCGTTCTGGTAGGAAGTGATTGGTCCGATAAATGGTGTACTGCTGGTCCACATCGGGAACCGCGCCAACGAGCGTGTCGCTTCCGTCGAAGACCGCCGTGGGCGTGCCATGTCCCGCGTAAAACGTCCACCGCGCATCTCCCCAAGGCGTGGCGTTCTCGTCGGACACGTGGAACTGCACGAACGCGAAAGAGTCCACGTACACATCCACCAGCGTGCTTAACGCGGGACCCGCGTAACCGCAGGACGCTCACCACCGGTTGGTGAATTCTTCGCCCAGCACTGTGCGTTGAGCCGCGAAAACCGGTCCTGCCGTGCCGGGACCCAGTGTCATAACCGGACCGAGGATCCACGCCGCCGCAAGCGATGCGGCCTCCACGATCCTGAAGCGATTCTTGTTCATCGCCAGCACCTTGTTTGACTTTTGAAGAACATCGCGCGCCGCGCTCCTTTCCAGCGGTGGGCCACGGCTTAAGCCGGCCGGCGCGCCTGAACGACTCCATTACACGCGAAATGGGGTCCCAAAGTCAAGTTAATGTCCCTTCATTTGGAAGCAGTTTCGATCAGGTGCAGTGGAAAAGTTACATCCCCAGACGACACTCCTGGCGCCCGACCGCGTCCGGATTCGGACACGAAGGGCCGGTTATATCGGCCCATTTTGGTGCGGTTTGTTCTTCACGGCGTGCCGGAGGTCAGATCACGCCCACAGCCCCGGGATGCGGAGTTGGCACTTGGGGCAGCGACCCTCGGACATGCGGTTATCGAGGACCTTGAAGCCCAGACGCTGGACCAGGCTGGTCTTGCAGTTGGGGCAATAGGTGTTGTTCCCATCATGCGGGGCAATGTTGGAGGTGTAGACGTACTTGAGCCCCACCTGCCGGGCGACGTCGCAAGCGCTCTCCAGGGTCGTGACCGGCGTACGCGGCAGGTTGGTCAGGCGGTACATCGGCACAAACCGCGAGAAGTGCAACGGCACCGTCGGCCCCACCGTGCGCTTGATCCAGCCCGCCATCTTGCGGATCGTCGCCGGGTTGTCGTTGTACGTCGGGACGACCAGGTTGACCAGCTCCAACCAGCACGAGGTCTTCTGTTTGATGGTTTCGATCGTTTTCTGGACCGGCTCGAGCCGGGCCTCACACACCTTCTCGTAGAACTCGTCCGTGAAGCCCTTAAGGCCGACGGTGATGGCATCCACATGGTGGACGAAGTCGAGCAGCGGCTCGGGCTCGACGTAGCCGCCGGTCGCCGCCACCACCCGCAACTCCGCCTTGCGGGCTGCCTGGGCCAGCTCCTTGGCGTACTCCAGGAACACCACCGGCTCGGTGTAGTTGAACGCGATGACCTCAATGCCCTCCCGCTTGGCCGACTCCACCGCCTGGGCGGGCGTCAGGTCGAAGGTTTTGGGTTCGTCCGGCCGGACCTGTGACTGCTCCCAATTCTGACAGTACAGGCAGCGCAGGTTACACCCGCCGATGGCCACGGTCATGGTCTTGGTCCCGGGCAGAAAATGGCTCAGCGGGATCTTCTCGATGGGATCGACCCGCACGATACAGGGATGATTGTAGCCGCGGGAGAAATGCCTGCCGCCCACGTTGGTCCGTGACCGGCAAAAACCCGTCTCGCCGTCGCTCAGCACGCAGTGCCGCGGGCAGACCCCGCAACGAACCGACCCGTCTGCCAGCCGCTCGTAGAAATCAACCTCTCGCTCCCATTCCATCCGGGAGGGTTCACCCGCCCACGCCTCCTCGATGCCGAATCGGCTCAAGGCACACAGACCGCACGCTCCCAGGCCATAGCGGCCCAACAGGGCAAGAAAACGGCGTCGATCCAGGCAATCCACGGACATCCCCCTATCGTCGGAGCGTCATAGCGGCCTGCGTCCTCGTAGGCCGCCAGCTGGCGGGGACGCCGGCCGCTACCCTCCCCCGCGCGGGTGCTCACCGGCCAACTGCTCGTAACGCACCTTGAGCACCTCCGCGAATTCGCGGTTCAGCAGGAACTGCGCGGTCCGCCCCGGTTGATGACGTTCCCGCCGCAGGGCCTCGATATCGGCGATCAGTTCGTCCTTGCGATCTTCCCGCCGAATGGCATCGGCCAACTCATCTTTCTTCAAGGCAAACTCGACGTCGCTCATTTCGGTGACTTGCCGCACGATCTCGGCCAGAAGGCTGCGGCGCTGTTCCAGGGCGGCTTCGTCCAGGGAACCCAAGTGCCCGTTCTCCTCCTCGATCAGCCGGTCGATCATCCGCTCCAGTTGCCGCGGCGGTCTGCCGCGGGCGCGGGTCAGCCACTCGCCCATCCGCGAGTTATCGGACGCCTGGCCCACCCGCACCGGGTCCTTGAGGTTCTTGGGCGGGATCAGGCACGGCTTGTAGGTTTTCAACACTTCCTGCTGCCCGGGGCGCAGCGCCGCCTCCGCCGCGGTCTCCAGCCGCACCAACTCCGCGTTGAGGGCTGCGGGAGCCACCTTGTCCTTGGGTTTGGCCTCCTGTTGCCGGGTCCTGAGCTTCTCCGCCTCATCGCTCAGGCGGACCAACTGCTCGATCTGCCCGCGGTCAAAGTGCATGCCGTTGGCCAGGTTCCAGTGGTTGATCTCCGCGCGCAGGTCCTGGAGGGTCTTTTGGTCCTGCGCGCATCGGATCCGCGGATACTCCCGCGTCCCGGAGTCTCGACACTGCACCGCCTCGCGGACCACCTCCGGCACCCTCATGCCGGCCAACTCGTACAGCGACTTCGCCGCGGCGGGCGTGAGCAGGTGTTTGGCCAGGGCATCCGGGTGCGGGCGAGTGGCCTCGTTGATCGCCTCCAACTCCTTACGAGCGTCGGCCAACCTGGCATCCTCGGGATCGGCCGGCGCCGGTTCACCCCGCTTTCGGCGGTCGGTGCGACTGGCGGAATCATGCCGCTCCTGGGCGCTGGCAAACCGCGCGAACACCGCCTCGCGGTCCGGTTTATAGTTTTCGGCGATCCGCTGTTGCTCCGGCGTCAGGCTGTCCTTGACCACGGCGGACAGGGCGTTGAGATCGTTGATCAGCTTCTCGTGCGTCACTTTGGCCCGCTGATGAATCCGCGCCGTCTCGCGCTCCACCTCGGGCGAGAAACCCTGGTTCAGCCGGTCCTCAGCCAGGAACGCCGTGTAGGCGGCGATTTCCTGAGGCTGGATCTCGGCCTGGTCGCGGTAGTGCTGGAGATAGAGGCGGCAGGCCTCCTCATACCGCGGCAGGATCATCCGGGCTTGGTCCCGAGTCAGCGAGAGTGCCAACAGAAAATCGAGCGAATTCAACGCCTCCCGCTCGGTATCATTGGTCACGTACTTTTCTAAGGCCTTCGGCACGTCGGCGGCTGGCGCGATCATCGGCAACCCGACGGCCCCTCCGAGCAGCGTCAGCAGCAGTGCTCGGGAGAACGTCACCCAGCGCAACTGGAATAGCGACACGGCGCACCTCCCTCCGTGTTCATCGGTTTGATCCCCCACCACATTATTCTAAACGAACCCGCGGGCGGTTTGTTGCCGGAATTCGCTTCACACCTCGCGGTGGCAGGCTTCGGCGAAGGGCTTGAGTCCGATCATCAGGGCATGGAACTGATCCAGGCCCAGCGACTGGTCTCCGTCGGACCAGGCCCGGTCCGGCGTGTGGTGGACCTCAATCAGCAGGCCGTCCGCTCCGCAGGCGATCGCGGCGTTGCTCATCGGCGTGACCAGGTGCCGCCGACCCGTCCCATGCGAGGGGTCCACGATGATCGGGAGGGTGGAAATCCGCTTGACCTCCGGCACGACGGCGAGCGCCAGCGTGTTGCGGACGTAGGTCTCATGCGTGCGGATGCCCCGTTCGCACAGGATGACCTGCCGGTTCCCTTCCAGCATGACGTACTCGGCGGCCAGCAGGAACTCCTCGAGGGTGGCGCTCCATCCGCGCTTGAGCAGCACCGGCTTGCCCTGTCGCCCGACCGCGCTGAGCAGGTGGGTGTTGTGCATGTTGCGCGAACCCACCTGCAACACGTCGGCGTAGCGGGCCACCAACTCCACGTGCTCGCAACGCATCACTTCGGTGACGATGGCCAGCCCGGTCTGCTCGCGGGCCAGCGCCAGCATCTCCAGACCGCGCTCGCCGAGTCCTTGGAAAGAATAGGGCGAGGTCCGCGGTTTGAACGCCCCGCCCCGCAGGCCCGCGGCGCCGGCTTCCTTCACGGCGGCGGCGATCTCCAGCAACTGGTCGCGGCTCTCCACGCTGCACGGACCGGCGATGATCCCTAGTTTTCGACCTCCCACGCTCGCGCGGGCGCCCAGCGGTATGATGCTGGTCCGGTCGCCCGGCTGCCGGCCGGCCGCCAGGATTGGCCCGGCCTGGTCGAGCACCCGGTCGATCATCGGCAGGGCGGTCCGATCGACCCGCGCACCATCAGCCACCACCTCCACGAACTTCTGGCGTCCTTTTTCGATCACGCAACCGCCCACGCCCATGCCGTCCAACAACCGCACGACGTGATCGACGTGTTCCTGGGTGCTACGGGGACTCATCACCACCAACATCTTCCATCACCTCCCGTAGCCTTCCCGCCGGCCCAGCCTCAGGTTGCGATTAAGCCCGTTGGTCATAAACGCTACTACTTTTGCCCTTCCGTTGCAAGTCTTTGGCGCGGTTTCTTCATCGGTCAGGTACCCCGGCCGCCGGGGGTATCGGAAAAGTCGGACTTTACTTTCGGCCTGTCGACAGAGGGCGCACCTGCTCCTCGTCCGTCGAGGCTATCCACAATAACAGTAGCAGACTCTGGCGTGGCTTTTGACATGCCGCCTGCACCCTATGCTCAATCCATGTGGATAGGGGGGCGGGGGTGGCATGGCTACCCGCCGCGGCTGTCGCCGCTGCGTGAAGGCATGCCACCCGGGCTCCACGCTGAACATGGGGGCGTGCTGCAATGGTGCGGCCATCATCGGGCGCGGCCCTTGGGCAGCATGGCGATGGCTTCGATCTCCACGAGCAGTTCCGGGCGGCAGATGCGCGCCTCGATGCACGTGCTGGCCGGCAGCGGATCGAGCCCCTGTTCGGCGTAGAAGGCGTTGCGGGCTTCGTTGAAGGCCTCGTAGTCCCGAAAGTCGGCCAGGTAGCACGTGGTGCGGACGATATCGTGCCAGTCAGCCCCTTCACTCTCCAGCAGGCCGGTGATGTTGTGGAACGTCCGCCGGGCCTGGGCCCGCACGTCGCCGGGGTGCACCGACCGTCCCTGCTCGTCGACGCTGGCCGTCCCGGAGATGAACAGCATCACGCAGTTGTCCAACTCCACCCGCATCCCGCGGACGAAGGACACCTTCTTGGGATAGTCGTAGGCCTCATTGAGCACGGCCTGATTGGCGATGGGCGTTTTCTGGATGCGTGTTTTCTTCGCGGTGAGCATAGTTTAACCCTCCGTACCGAAAGTTCGGCTTTTATCATACACCACGGGCGGAGCTTTGTCGTGGGGTGCGGGACGATTCGCACGGAAAGAGGGTGTGGCTGTAGGTTCTGGCAAATCGGGAGGGCGAGCCCACTGCTGTTAACATGTCCCGGAGAGCCTGAGAAGTTTTTGTCGGAGCGGAGCCGGTATGCGTTATAGACGCCACCCCCTCCTGACGCGCTTGCTCGATTCCGTTGCGATTGAGGTATCCACCGTCCAGCAGATGTTCTTGGGGCGTCTGCCCGGTTCGCCGTTGGACCTGCTCGCGCAGCGGCCGGTCCTCGCAGGACAACAGCACATCAGCACCCAGCGCTTCCGCGGCGGCCACGTGCAGCGCGTCGGCCGGTTGGAAACCCAGCCGTTCAAGTTCCGCGGCCCGCGCGAACGTCGCGGGCGTCAAGCGCATTATACCAGCACGCGAGGGAAGCAACGCATCGAGAAGCGCCCGGCGTCCCGTTACCGAACCGCGACCGTCAGGGAGCGGCCCACCTCCTTGGGCGCGCCTGTCAGGGACACTCGTCCCCCATACCGTCATCCGCGCCCCGCGGCGTTCTGTAATCCGTGGGCAAATCCTCACCTTGCCGTTCAACAACATAGCAGCAGGCTCCTTCGACCTGATCCGGTTTCCAGAGATAGCGGGTGCTGCCATGGCGCGCCCACGCCTTCTGTCCGGCCGGGAGTACTCCCGCCTCGACCATCCGGCGCGTGGCCCAGGACTTGAGGACGTTCATCACCCGCTCCGGAGTCTGATCGGCGCTGACGACGACGTGGACGTGGTTGGTCCGCACATTCAGGGCCTGCAGCGTCCAGCCTCGGTGCTGCACGACATCGACAATCGCTTGATGCACGACCGTACGATGAGGTGCGTCCAGGAGTACGGGACCATGTTTGAGACGTTCGGCTTCGCCGCGCTGTCGTGCAGGTGCAGGGTCCAGCAAGGGCGTGCCCGGGATGTTGTGGTTGCGGTCCACCGACCCACGCTCATCGCCGTGGAGCCAAGTGCCATAGGTAGGGAAGGTGATCAAGTAGCCCAGCGGTCGGTCGGTAGAGTAGAAAGCCGCCGCTCCCTGACCCTTGACACTGAGTGTCAAGGGCTGACGGGCGCGGTTCGGATCACGAGTGCGCGGCCGATCAGAACCGCGAGCGTGAGCGAGCGGCTTGGTGCCGTATGGCGGCACCGGCGTACCGGGCGTGTGGCCCGCTTTCGGAGAAGGGGCCGCTCCCTCACGGTCGCGGTTCGGAGAAGAGGCCGCTCCCTCACGGTCGCGGTTCGGAATCGGAGTCACTGGGTCGCCTCCTCGACGATGCGGATTTCGTCCTCCGTCAGGCCGTAGAACTCGTAGACGAGTTGGTCCGTCTCCCGGTCAGAGGGGCAGTTTGACGCTGGAGCGTGCGCCGGAGGTCTCGTTAAGGACGAGCAGTTCGCCGCTGCCCAACTGCTGGTTGGCGTTCAGAAGCTCGATCCCGTAGATCGTGCCGTCCGGGGCGAGGTCCACGTTCATTTCCTCGCTTACGTGGATCGTCTCGACCTGCTCCACGCTTTCGCGCAGGCGGATGTACGCGATGTTGTGCTGTGGATCATAAGTGAGCGTCATGGCCGGAATCCCTCAGAAGAACTGGACGAGCACTATGAGAAGTACCCCGCTGTTATGCCCCCTCAGTCGGCGCTCCGTCGCTGCTTCCGCCGTTTTGACGCCAGCGCCTTCAGGTCGGACAGCGTGGTCTGGTCGACCCAGTCATGGCGCTGCCGGGCGTAATCGCCAGAACCGGTCTCGAACTGCTGTAGGAAGCGGACCATGCCCGCCCGGCCGAGGCGTCGGCGCAGCACGGCCAGCCCTTCCCGACGAATTCGATCAAGCGTCCAAGGCATCGAAAGAACGGGGACGGTCAACGATTCCTTTGATCATGCACCCGTAGCCTCACGCCGGTTTGCACCCTCCCGCTCACCCTAAGCTACCTTGACCGGCCTGTGGTGCAGGACCAGTACCTGCTCGGCGCCAAGCGCCAGGGTCGCATAGGTGCGGCCGTCGTCATCGCAGAATTCAACTTCGAATACGTCGTCGGCAAGTTGCTCGACCACGGTTCCAACCTGCCCACGGACCAAGCCCCGGGAGGGACAATCCTCGACCAGGGCGACGACGTCGAGAATGACGGGGTGTTCGTTCATCTGAGGCCTGTTCTGCTACTGGACATAACAACTCGTCAACCTGGGGAAATCCTCGCGGGCACGGACGATCCAACTGCTGCGGACCGTAGCGCTTCCCTTTGGTCCCTGCATGGAGAAGTCTACCACAAAACGCCGCCCATATCTATCCTGTTCTTGGGGTGTAGCATCGTTTTCCAGGGCGGCGCGCAGCAGGGCTTCGCGCAACCAGTCTGCGTGGGGCGCGGTCAGGCCCAACCGGGCCGCGAATACGCGTGCCTTATGGCGCCCGCGGGGGTGCTGCGGATTCAGGCAATACTCGCGCAGCTTGCTGACTTCCACCACGGCCCGTTCCGCGTTCGGCATCTTCATCGTTGCGTCGCCTCCTCGACGATGCGGATTTCGTCGTCCGTCAGGCCGTAGAGCTGGTAGACGAGCTGGTCGATCTGCCGATCGGTGGCGTCGAATTGGCGCTGGATGGCGATCTTGTTCGTCGGCGTCCGGGCGGCGTCAAGCTGCTTGTGCAACGAAAGCATCTGCTCGACCAGTTGAACCATGCGGTCCCCGCGTCCGTCACCCGCAGCGACGTCGCACACAGGGAAGCCTTCGAGGTACTGTCCAAAGAATCGTAGATACGCCTGACCCGGGCCTTCCAGTGCTGCGCAGGTTTGCGCGAAGTAGAAATGCGCTACTCGTGAATTGAGCACGCCCAACAAGAACAGGTCATCCGTCGGGAGGAAATAGACCGTGTTTGCGCCAAAGTGCCCGGCGGAGTCCGGGGCAAACCGGCACCCGGTGGCAATGTCTGGAAAGACAAGCTTCGGGGATTCCAGCAACTCCTTATAGGCGTACTGTGGTTGTTGAAGTTCGTACCAGGCCTGTTTCGTTGCGCGGGCCTCAAGGCGCTTCCTGAACGGCCTCAGGTGTTCGATGACGCCTGGATATGGCCGCATGTCGATCCCGTGGTGCGTGTAGATGAGGTATTCGTCGGCGGGAGCAAGTCGATATCGCCGGATATTCCGCCCTTGGAGAAACGGCCGAATGATGTCGTTCGCCTCGGGATTACCGCGCACAATCGCGGCCCTTTTTTCGCCGGAGATCACAAACGCTGCGGTGAGACCCGATACGACGCCTCGGCAGATGCGCCCGCCAGTCACTTCAATCAGCGGTCGTCCGATAGAACTCACTCGCTCAACCAGAGCCGCCTTGTCGGGTTCCGCCAGATTCCATCCCGCTCCAGAGAGGGCCGCCTGGGGCAGTTCGTAGGCAAGCGGATTGGCGACATCCTCAAGCGGTGCGTTACCGCCGTCCAACGTGAGGAATGCCGCGCGATCAGGAGGCGGGGAGTAGATTGCAGGTGCATTGCTCCGGCCTTTTGTCGTGATGAGCACAATGGTCCTGACCGTTGCACTGGCGAAGATCGGCAGGCCGGCAAGATCGACAATGCGATGGACCGTCGCCACTTCGGAGAGCATTTCGCGCACGCTGCGCCCGTAGTTTGCGCGGAGAAACTTGTTGGACACAATCATGCCGAACATGCCGCCGTCGTGCAGAAGTTCGTGTTCGCGCTCGATGAAGTACACGTAGAGATCGCTGCGCTCGTCATGCACGCGATACCGAGCTCGCAGATATTCTTTAAGTTCTTTAAACGCCTCCATCCGGATGTACGGCGGGTTTCCGATGACGGCGTCGAAGCCGGAATCGGGGGCGAGGTTATCCGAACCGCGACCGTCAGGGAGCGGCACGGTGGCGCCCGGGGGGATCGCGGGCTGAGGGCCGAGCGCTCGGTCACGATCGGGAGTACGCATGTGCGCCGCTTCCTGACGGGCGCGGTTCTGCTCCCGGGCCGCTTCCTCACGGTCGCGGTTCTGCTCCCGGGCCGCTTCCTCACGGTCGCGGTTCTGCTCCTGGGCCGCTTCCTTACGGGCGCGGGGCACCGAAGAGGCCGCTTCCTGACCCTTGACACTCGGTGTCAAGGGCTGACGGGCGCGGTTCGGAGAAGAGGGCGCTTCCTTACGGTCGCGGTTCGGAGGGAACACCTGCGGGAACTCGGCGTGCCAGTCGAAGGCGTTGATGCGGTAGCGCTCCTCCTCATCGAACAGGCTCATCTGCTGGCCGTCGTAGAAGTCCGGGCCGATCAGGCTGTTGCCGCACTTGATGTTGGCGCCGAGGTCGGGCAAGGCCCGCTCGTGGAACAGGCGCAACTGGTTGTCCAGGCTCTCCTGGGTCTCGCCCTCCAGCACCCGCAGCAGCAGGGAAAGCTTGGTGACCTCGACGGCCTGCGGGTCGATGTCCACGCCGTAGATGTTGTTGAGCAGGATGCGCTTCTTCTCCGCGATGGTGAGCCGCCATTGGCCGCCGGCGCCCTGGTAGATGCGGTCGGGGTGCTTGTCGGGCCCGTCGTTGACGTACCAGTTGCGGTGCCAATCGAGCAGGTATTGATAGGCGCCCAGCAGGAACGAGCCGCTGCCACAGGCGGGGTCGAGGATGCGGAGGGGGTGGCTGCTCCCTGACCCTTGACACTGAGTGTCAAGGGCTGACGGTCGCGGTTGGGAGAGGGAGGCCGCTCCCTCACGGTCGCGGTTCGGATCGGAGGCCGCTCCCTCACGGTCGCGGTTCGGATCGGAGGCCGCTCCCTCACGGTCGCGGT
>JBGPAW010000046.1:0-14516 GCA_041480905.1 Phycisphaerae bacterium | reverse complement strand
GTCGCCCACGACGCGCAGGTGCAGCGATTCTAGGTGGGCCCGGACCTGATGATGGTTCAAGCGATTGGGTCGGCAGCGTACCACAGCGCGGTTCAGACCGCGCTCCAGCGATTCCAGTTCCGTGGTCGGCAACGGCCCCCCAAGGGCTTTGCGGTCCACGGCAAAGCGGTCCCGGCCCACGGGCTTGATGGCGGCGGCGACGCTCTGCGGGCCGGATTTGAGCTTGCCTTGCACCACCGCCACGAAGGTGGGTTTGATCGAGCCGCTCTCCAGCCCGATAAGCACGTGGCGCCGGGCCTCCTCCGTCTTGGCGTAACCCAGCACGCCCGACTGCCCCGGGTTGATGTCGTACAAGGGCAGAAGAGACGCGGCGTCGGCCCGTTCGGCCAGAGAGCCGAGCACGGCCGGGCCTCGAGCTTTCCCGCGGCGCAGCGCGCCCAACCCAGCAGGCTGGTTCACGAACAGGTAGTGATCGTCTTCATAGACGATCGGGACGAACCGGCGGGCGATAACCTGTAGATCCATTGCTCCGGACTGCCTTCACCTACAGACAAAGCCGGCGGTGTAGAAATCACCATCTCCGCCGGATAGAGTATAGTGGATGGCTGCGATTGTGCAGCCGCGCGGATGGTGGAACGTCCTATAATGGATGGCGGTGGGTTTATTGGGAGGGGGTGTACCGATGGACTGGGAAGCGCTGCGACAAGATTTCGCCGTGACGCGGAACTACAACTACCAGAACCACGCCGGCGTGGGTCCGTTGCACCGGCGGGCGGCGCAGGCCATCCGCGAATACGCCGACGAGGTCGAGGCCGCCGCCTCGCTGGGTCCGGGGCTGTACCGACGCGCGGAACGCATCCGTCAGCGCGTCGCCGAGTTGCTCAACGCCAACTCCGACGAGGTCACGTTCATCAAGAACACCAGCGAAGGGCTGAGCTTCGTCGCCAACGGCCTGAGCTGGAACAACGGCGATAACGTCGTGACCACCAACGCGGAGTTCCCGGCCAACATTTACCCCTGGCAGGGGCTGCAGGCCCGCGGGGTCAAGGTGCGCATGGTCCTGGAGGAGGACGGACGCATCCCGCTCGAACAGATCATGCAGGCGGTGGACAACCGCACCCGCCTGGTGACCATCTCCTCGGTGCAGTATGCCAGCGGCTTCCGCACCGACCTGGCCGCCTTGGGCGAGTTCTGCCAGAGCAAGGGCGTGTTCTTCTGCGTCGATGCCATTCAGTCGCTGGGCGTCTTCCCCATCGACGTCAAGGCGATGAACATCGACTTCCTGGCCTCCGACGGGCACAAATGGCTGTGCGGACCGGAGGGTTGCGGCGTGTTCTTCGTCCGCAAGGAAATCCAAGGGCACCTGCGGCCGACGTGCATCGGGTGGGCCTCGATGAAGGACATGTGGAAGTTCCACCCGTATCATTTCGAGTACGACGACTCGGCCAAGCGCTACGACAGCGGCAGCTACAATCTGCCGGGCATTTACGGGCTGGGGGCGGCCATCGACTGGGTGCTCGAGGTGGGCGTGGAGAACATCGGCCGGCGGGTGCTGGCCTTGACCGACCGGCTGGTCGCGGGGGTGCGGGCCAAGGGCTATCGCGTGGTCAGCTCGCGCGAGCGTGGGGAGGCCAGCGCCATCGTGGCGTTCATCTCCGACGTGCACGACATGGAGGCGATCCAGCGGCACCTGCAGGCTGAGCACCGCATCGTGATCGCCCTGCGGCGCAAGCGCCTGCGCTCCAGCCCGCACGCCTACAACTCCGAACGCGAGATCGACCAGCTCGTCGACGCGCTGCCGAAACACTAGCGCGGGATGCCGTAAGGGCTGCATGCGAGCACATGCCAGCGTCGTTTTGATCTAAGCGGTTCTGCGTCGTGAAGCCGGCGCTAGGCCCGGCATTCATGCCGGGTTGACGAGCTTCTCCCTCCTCTCCTGCTCTGCACCCGCCGACACCGGCGGGTGCAGAGCAGGAGAGGGGATTCCATTTGCGACGCCGTTCCACCCGGCATGAATGCCGGGTCTAGCGCAGAACGGATAAGGACCCATTCACGCAGCACGGTACCTTGTGACTCTCCCGAAAAACTGTCCTTATCGAGTGGCGGCATGTCACACAGGGCGCGGAGCAACAAACCTGCGGCATCCGAGCCACGGTCCTTGCCTGACGGGCTGGTGAATGCAGGGGTGACGCGCGGCCTGGTTTCTGCTATACTGGTGCCCGGTGCGATTGCCTTTCTGTGATCGGGTGCTACAGCCATGGCGGGGCCGGAGCCCATCGAAGGGGAGGAGCGCGGCGCGCGGATCGGGGAAATCCTCAACGGGTTCCTTGATCGTCGGGCCCGCGGCGAGGCCGAGGCGGAGACCGAGCTGCTCACCCGCCACTCCGACTTGGCCGACGACCTCCGCCGGCACCTCGACATGCTCCACTGCATCCAGCCGTCGGGCGACCCGCTTGAATCCCTGGTGGCCCAGGGCATCCTGCGCTGCTCATCGGACCCGCGTTACCCGGCCCAGTTGGGGGCCTACAAGATCACCGCGTTCCTCGGTCGCGGGGGGATGGGCGTGGTCCTCAAGGCCTACGAGGAGAGCCTCAACCGCACGGTGGCCCTGAAAGTGCTGCGGACGGAATTGGCCATGGACCCGGCGGCGTTGACCCGTTTCCAGCGGGAGGCCAAGGCCGCCGCCGCCCTGCGGCACCCCAACATCGTTACGATCCACGCCGTCGGGCAGGACCACGGCGTACACTTCATGGCCATGGAGTACGTGGACGGCCCCACTCTGGCCGACGTGATCCGCGTGGAGCTCCAGGCTGTCAGCTCTCAACTCTCAGCTATCAGCCAGAACAGTTCCGAGTTCCAAGTTCCGGATTTCGAGTCTCAGCAGGCACTGGGCCGTGTCTCTTCTCCCCCTCGTCGCTTCGTGCCTTCGTGGCTTCGTGGCCGTCTTCTCAATCCGCAATCCCAAATCCGCAATCCGCAATCGCTTTCGACCGACACGATCCGCAACATCTTCCGTCAGCTCTTGTGTGGCCTGGCCTGCGCCCACGAACACGGCCTGATCCACCGCGACATCAAACCGTCGAACATCCTGCTGGATGGGTGGCCCACCTCTTCAGAGGTGGGGACGCGACTCGAGAACAGTCATCAAACTTCCCCGTCTCAAGACGTGGATCACCAACCCAATCCGCAATCGACAGTTGCCGGGCCGCTCCCTCACGGTCGCGGTTCGGATCGCGGGGATCCCTCCTTTCTGCTGAAGATTGCTGACTTCGGCCTAGCCCGGATGCTCACCGCCGAGAGCCGCCTGACCATGCCGGCTTCGGTGCTCGGCACGCCGGAGTACATGAGTCCCGAGCAGGCCCGCGGCGAGGAGCAGGTTGATCACCGGTCGGACCTGTACTCGGCCGGCGTGGCGCTCTACGAGATGCTCACCGGCCGCACGCCCTTTCGGGCCGACACGCCCTCGGCCGTCATCCATCGCATCTTGCACGACGAGCCGACGCCGCCGCGGAAGCTCAACCGCGCCGCCGACCCACAGCTCGCTTCCCTGACCCTGCGCCTGATGGCCAAACGCCCCGACGATCGCTTCGCCTCAGCGTCTGAGGCGCTGAAGGTCCTCGAGGAGCAAGCGCACGTGCCCCTCCCCGAGAAGAGGCGGCGGCAGGCGCGCCGGATTGTGCAGGGCATTATCGTTGCGGCGGTCGTGATCGGCGGCGGATGGTTGGTCACGAGGCCCAGAGCTGGGCCGGCCCGTCCCACGGCCGCGTCCGCGTCGGTTGCTCCGCTCAGGAGTGTCGAGGTCAAGACTTATGTGAACAGCGATGGGAAGACCGACAACACGACGACGATCCTGGCGCGATACGGCGATGATCCGGAAGCGAAGGTCTTGTACGACTTTCCTCCGGAGGCCAAGCATGTCCGTGAAGCGGTGCTGGCGGATCTCGATGGGCAAGGGACCCAAGCGGCAGTGGCGGGAGTGTGGGTCCCGTGGGAGGGCAAGTGCCTGTACGCGTTTGACGGCTTACGCCGCATCGTGGCGAGTCTGGATTTGTCACCCAAGACCGTGCGGGAGTGGCCCAACTGCGAGCTGTCGATGAAGTTCGGCTGCGTGTGCCTGGCGAAAGCCAATCTGGACGACGAACCGGGGGATGAGCTCATCGTCGTGGCGGCGGAGGGCGCGCAGTACCCCACGCGAATCTCAATTGTCAAACCGCGTACCTTGGAAGTCTGCGCGACCGTCTGGCACATGGGGAGTATTGGTCAAATCCTGGTGCAACCCGACTTTTGGGGTGACGGCCGTCCGGCGCTCATTGCCAAGGGGTTGAACAACAAGCTGGATGGCTTCGACGACTGGCAGGATGGGGACACGAAGCGGTTGACCGAATGGGATATGGTGCCGGTCCTGATGGTCCTTGATCCCAAGGAGATGCGCGGGGAGTGCCTGCTGGACGTTCCGCCCGCCACCCACCGCATCCACCTGCCGCCCGTATTGCCCCGCGCGTATGCGTTTCTCGATCGTCCGCACTCGGCCGTGAAGAATGTGTCCGGTGGTCGCGCAAATGCGCGTAGGGCGGAACCGTCGGAGATAGCCGATATCGAGGGCGTTCGTGCCGAGCCGTGTCCGGAGGGGGAGGACTGCCAGCTCGCCATCCGGTTCGCCATCAAGAGACCTGAGGGATTCAGAGACGGCGCGGAGGTAACCGCCAAAGATGATCTGGAGCTCTGGCGCGTGACCACGGGCAACCGCGAGGCCTGGGAACCGTACTGGCATCCGCTGGTTCAGAACGGCCGCTACGTCAACGAAGCGGCGGGGTGGACTCCTGCATCCACCCCGGTGGCGGGGGAGGACGTGCCGTAGGCACACGGTGAGAATAGCCCAGCGATTCATCGCAGGGACGGCGAGCGACAAACACGAACCGAGTCCCGTAGGGACGTGTGAGAATAGCCCAGCAGTTCAGGGCTGGGACAACCATCGTCCTCGGCAAGTCTATTGAGTCCCGTAGGGACGTGTGAGAATAGCCCAGCAGTTCACTGCTGGGATAGCGAGCGACAAACACAAATCGAGTCCCGAAGGGACGAGTGAGAATAGCCCAGCAGTTCACTGCTGGGATAACGATTGTCCTCCGCAAGTCTATTGAGTCCCGTAGGGACGATTGAATTGTCAGGGTGTCGTCCGTTGCATGTGACTCCCGTTCAGTCGTCCCTCCGGGACTCCCGCAATATTCCCGCGATGGTTTCCCAGCGTTGAAACGCTGGGCTATTCTCGGTTGTCCCTCCGGGACATGTTTACGGCAGAGGTCATGGACCCATCAGTTCGGTCGGTACGGCAGGTCATCTGACCTGCCGTAACCCCACCGTTTCGTAAATGGTAAAGGCAGGTCCGCGATCTGCCCTACCCCACCAGCATATGATCGTGCACAGCGGCCAGTACGTCAACGAAGCGGCGGGGTGGAGGTGGTCCACCCCGCCGCCGTGATACCCGCCAAACGTCGGACACGCTGGTGAGGCAGGTGCACGTCAGCACCCTCTCCACACCAGGCATGCCACTTTATGGACAAACGGTCCGCGGCCCGGTAAACCTGGATTGCAGGATGGCGTAGTCCGCCAAGTCCACGTCGCAATCGCCGTCCAGGTCGCCGAGGACGCTTCCGTCCGGTTCGACGATTGCACCCGTTGGTGTGAAATCGCAGACATCGGTGGCATTCAGCACACCATCGTTGTCGATGTCATCATCGCAGGCGTCGCCAAGGCCATCGCCATCGAAGTCACACTGATCGGCGTTTGGGGTGGACGAGCAGTTGTCGCAGGCATCAATCACGCCGTCGCCGTCGGAGTCCGCTTCGCACTCGTCCAGCACGCCGTTGCCGTTGCAGTCGGTGGCCGGTGCCAGGGCCGAAGCCGTGGCCAGGCCGATGGACCACGTGAAGTTCGATGGGTACTCGTCGCCAAGCCCGCTGTACCACATCCAGTATTCGTCGCCGATGGACAGGAGGGTGACCCCCTGACCGGTTGAGCTGTTGTCAAACTCCCCTGGACCACCCAACGGCAGGATCGGTGCCTCGCCCCGCTGGAAGTTCAGGCCATCGACAGACCATGCGATGCCCAGAACCGTCGGTTCCGCGTTCCACACCGCGCGGCCTCCGTAGAACAGGTAATAGATGCCATCCTGGTACAGTGCCCCGACGGCATTCACGGACGCCGCATCGAATCCCGTGCCATCGCCCTGGAGAACGATGCCGTCCTTCGTCCAATGGACTCCGTCGGACGAGCTGGCCCGGGCTACGCGGAACCCGTCGCCGCCATTCGTCGCCTTGGCGGAGTAGTACATCCGGTACGAGGAAGGCCCATCTTTGATCACCTTGGGCTGACTCATAATCCAGTGGTCATAACCCCCGGGCGTACATGCCAGGATTGGTGTCGGGTGCTTCGTCCATGTCATGCCGTTCTCAGACTCGGCGTATTCAAACCACGAATCGCACCACTGGCCACTACCGTTGATAGCCCCGAACCACATTTTGTACGTCGCCCCGTCCTTTATAACGCACGGGTGCTGGAAGGCATACGTGTCGCGCGGCGGCCCGCTGATCACGGGCGTCGTCCAGTCGATGCCGTTCGTCGAAGTGCTATAGGCGATGTCGCGGCTCCACCCAAGCCACATTTTGAAGGTGTCACTGTCGGCCAGCACGCTCGGTGACATGTACCATCCGGCGGACCCCTGAAGGCCCGGCAACAGGGGATTGTCGTCGCTCTTGGCCCAATCCAGTTCGGGGACGGTAGGGGGCACAAGCTCCTCGGCGTCGGGAATCCCATTGCTGTTGCAGTCGGCGTAATCGTAGAGAATCGCACCTTGCGAGCCGACCGTGAAGACATCGTTCGGGCCCGAGCCCCAAACGGCGTAGAGCATCGCATTGGTGCCGCTGGACATCGCGTGCCATTCGGCAGCGCCCATCACCTGGCCGATACCGGCCACCAAAAGGCAGCACGCCATCGCTGCCAAGTTGTTCCTTCCGCTGCGCATAGTTTCCTCCTCTCGCTGAGCGAGATATGTAAGGACAACGTTACTCCGCTCGTCCTGCGCCCCCCGCGTGGGCCGACGGGACGAGCACGCATGTACACGGCCGTGACATCCTTACGAACGACGTCTGTTACGGGACCTAACGCGGAAAAAAGAAAAAAAAGGCAACGAGGCAACAAGGGCGGAAGAAAGGCAAGAAGCAAAAAGAAAAGTCAAAAAGTCGAAACGTCGAAAGGGTGAGGAACCAAGGGTTCGAGGGGCCAAGGGGCCGAAGAGCGGCGGGAACCCCCCTACCGGATTATTCACCGCGGAGGACGCAGCGATCGCGGAGATATGGATGATGCGGGCTAATCTTCGGTGGCCAAACGAGTTATGACCGGACCAAGCTTGTCTCGGGCGACGGGGGATTGACGGGCGCGCCGGAATGTGCTATAATATGAATGTCAGATTTTCGGATTAACAGGCGAACCGTGAAAACGCAGGCGTGCTTTCGAGACACGAGCAAGGTCGGCAAGCGCGGGACCGTGGTCCTGCCCGCGCGGCTGCGCCGGCGGTTCGGAATCCAGGAGGGCGACCTGGTGGTCGTCGAGTCCGTCCCCGAGGGCGTCCTCATCCGGCCGGCGGTCGCCCTCCCCATCGAAGTCTACACGCCGCAGCGCCAGGCCGAGTTCCTGCTCAACAACGCCGTGGACGCCGCCGACTACCGGGCGGCCCGGGCGGCCGTCCGGGCCATGGGCCTCGACCCCGACACCATCGACCACAAGAAGCCGCCGAGGGCGTAGCCGGTGGATCGCCTCTTTTTCGACGCGAACGTCCTCTTCTCCGCCGTGTACCGCGAGGCGTCGGGACTCTTGCGGCTCTGGTCCCTGCCCGAGGCGGAGTTGCTCACGTCAACTTACGCCCTGGAGGAGACCCGGCGCAATCTCCACGACGACGCCCAGCGCGTATGTTTGGCCGAACTGGCAAAAGGCGCTCACCGTGGTACCGGAAGCGCCTGCGGGGCTGGCGCTGCCCCGTGGTGTCAAGCTTCCCGAGAAAGACATTCCCGTCGTGCGGGCTGCGCTGAACGCCGGCGTGACCCATTTGCTGACCGGCGACAAAACGCACTTCGGGCGTTATTTCGGGAAGAAGGTTGCGGGCCTCCTGATCCTCCGCCCAGCCGACTACCTCAAAAGGCAGGTCTGAAAGCCGAAACGTCCAAACTTGATAGCTGATAGCTAATGGCTGCTGGCTGCTGTAATGCGCCAAACGGGGCGTGACTTATCCGAACCGCGACCGTCAGGGAGCGGCGGGACCTGGCGGTGTGCTTGACCGCTCCCTCACGGTCGCGGCTCGGAGAGGGACCCGTCGCGTCCATTGCGACGCACTAGACTACATATACCGCGATAGCGAGCCGAGCAGCTCGCGCAGCCGCGTCAGGCCGCGGTGGCAAAGCATGTGGACGGCTGGCTCGGTCTTGCCAAGCTGCTGGGCCACCTCCGCCACTGGGCGGCCCTCCAGGAACCGCATCTCCACGACGGCCCGTTGTTCGTCGGTGAGCCGGGCCAGGGAGGACATGACGGCGGCCGTCGCCTCCGTTTTGGCCAGGTGGCGACTCGGCGTGCTGTCCGGCGAGGCCAGGCGGGCGAGCAAGTTGGGAAACGAAGCCGTGATGCCAGACCGGGTTGACCGCTCCCGGCCGACGTCACGCTTCTGGCGGTGGAAGCGGCGTTGCAGGTCCTTGAGCTGGTTCAGGGCGATAGTTTCGAGCCACTTGTAGAACCCGCCGGGGCCGGCGAAGACGCAGCCGCCGATCGACTTGAACGCAGCTACGTAGGCCTGTTGCAGCACGTCGTCAGCATCGATGGTGCGTTGCCACCGGCCGACCACCTCCGCCGCCACGGCGCGGCGCAGTCGCCCGTGGTAGAAGACGATCAGCCGCTGCAAGGCGTCTGCATCACTTTTGGCGGCCAACTCGACTTGTACGGCTCGTTCCTGCTCGGTCATGCGCACTTCAGTCCCCCACCGTTGGCTTCGCAAGGAAATCGCGGATCACGGGGAGCAACTCATCCCCGGCGTCCTCCACGACGTAATGCCCGGCGGCGGGGAAGCGGTGCACCGTGGCGTCAGGGAAGCGCTCGATCCACCCGTTCAAGAACGTTTCGGTGAAACAGAAGTCGCGCAGACCCCAGCAGATCAGCATCGGGCGATCGCGGAACCGCGGCAAGGCGGCCTCAAGAGACACGATGACGCGATACATCGGGTGCGACGGCCGCGTGGGGATGTCCTGCACGAAGCGGTGGAGGGCCACCCGGCTGCGGAAATCCCCGTAGGGGAGTAGATAGCCGGCTCGGACCGCGGGTGTGAGGCGCCCGCGGTTCTTGCAGGCCCAGCGCAGGCCCGCGCGGGCGAAAAGGTTCAGCCCGCGCACCGCAAGGGTCCCGAAAAACGGGACGCGGCAGAAGCGAATCCGCAGCGGCACCCGCCCGAAGAAGACCGCCGTGTTGAACACGATGAACCGCCGCACGCGCTCGGGATGCCGGACCGCGAACCCGAAGCCGATCGGCCCACCCCAATCGTGCACCGCCAGAGTCAGGTCCTCGAGCCGCAGGTGGTCGAGCAATCGTTCCAGGTTCTCGATGTGCGTCGTGAGGGTATAGGGGTAGCGCTGCGGTTTGTCCGACAGACCGCAGCCGACGTGATCCGGCGTGATCATTCTGTGCCGGTCGCACAGCCCGAGGATGAGATCACGATAATAGAAGGACCAGGTGGGGTTGCCATGGAGCATGACCACCGGCGGGCCCTCCCCTTGATCCACATAGTGCATGCGCAACCCGCCCAGTGTCAGATAGCGCGGCGGGAAGGGATAGAGTTGCTGGACCGCAGAGGGAAGCACACTCATGCGTACCCCTGGTCGTGCCATCGTGGCGGAAGAGGTTGCCCTGCAAACGGTTCGCCGACTACCAGCCCACGCCGAGCATGATGCAGTTCAGTCCGCTGCCGATGCCCAACATAGCCAGATGGGCGCCCGGTAAGGGCGGATGTTGCTCCACGCCTATGGCCATGGTCAAGGGCAGCGACACGGAACCAACGTTGCCCAAGAACTCGAAGGTGGAGAAATCCTTGGCCGGATCCAAGGCCAGCGCCTCGTACAAGCGATCCCGATGGGCCGCACCGACCTGATGACAGAAGCAGCGCTCCACGTCGGCGTTGGACCAGCCGAGCATCTCCCGGAACGCCGCCCAGGTGTGGGCGGCCAAGGCGCAGCCGCTATGCAGCAACGGTTCGGCCTCGGTGTCCATGAGCATGGGGGCCTCGACGCCGAAGCCGGTGTCGGCGCTGCCGCGGCAGAGGTGATGGCTCTCGCTGGCGGTGCGGGCGACGCCGCCGAGCAGGCGGTGGCCGGTGACCGACAGGCTGGCGTGGGCCATGACCAGGGCCACGGCCCCGGAACCGATGGTCAACGACGAGAACGCCCGCTTGAGTTTCTGCCGGGTGAGCCGCGGGTCGTTCAGCAGGTCGCCGATGGTGGTCTCGACGAGTTGGCGGCCGCTCTCGCCCGCGACGATGAGGCCGCGCTTGACCTGCCCCAACTCGATCATGTTCGCCAGGGCGATCATGCCGTTAACGAAGCCCAGACAGGCGTTGGAGATGTCATACACCACGGAGCGCGGAGACAAGTCCAGGTTGTAGTGGACCACGGAGGCGGTGGCCGGTTCCAGGAAATCCCGCGAAACCGAGGTGTGGATGAGGCACTCGATGTCCCCGGCGGCGACGCCCGAGGCTTCCAAGGCCCGCCGACCGGCCATGGTACTGGCGTCGCTGGGCAGCGTGCCGTTGGCCCAGAAGCGCCGTTGGCGAATGCCGGTCATCATTTCCAGCCGCCCCTGGTGCAGGCCGAGCCGTTCGTAGACGGGAGCAAGTTGCTGCTCGATTTCCGTCGAGGTGACGACCCGCTCGGGGAGGACATACCCAAAAGCTTCGAGGTAGACCTGATCGAACTTCATCGTTTGCCATGTCCGGTAAGTTACAGGAACCCCACCCTCCCCCGGGGACTCCGGCAGAGATGCGGGCCAAGGTTCACGCCACCTGCCTGACCCCGTAAGCCGCCGCACCGTCCGAGGAGCCGATCAGCAGGCGGGTCCGACAGCCGGTGGCCTGGACGTAATCGGCGACGGTTTCGCGCACGGCCTGGTGTGCCGGTTCAGTGTCACTCAGGAGCACCACGACCGTGCCGCCGGCGCCGAGCCCGCAAATCTTGGCTCCGAAAATGCCTTGCCGCGGACCCCGCCGCCGCAAGCTGGTGACCAGCTTATCGGTCTCGATGCTGCCCAACCCGCAGCGCTGCCCGTAGCTCCAGTGCGACGCAAACATCAACTCGCCGGCTTCGAGCAACGGCCCTTGCTCGCCGGTACGCTGGGTGCGGGCGAGGCGCTCGGCGAACTGGTGCGCGCGGGCATTCTCATAGATGTGGTGTTCCGTGCGGGAGCGGATTTTATAGACCGCGTTCTCCTCGACCGCCGTGAGCGGGTCGCCGGTCGGGCCGAAACGCGCCAGGAAATCCTTGCCTCTCATCTTGGTGGGCAGGCGATCGCGGAAGGTGTCCACGTAGTCACACACGCTGACCCGGGCCACGTATCCGCCCCAATCGCTGGACTGCCCGCGGGCGGCCAACACCCGTTCGATGATCCGGCGTCCCATGAAGGCGGCGACGCGCGCTTCGCGAAACTTCTGCGCCGCCGCGGGGTGCCGCGCCCCGCAATCGATCCCCATCAAGGCCACGCGCTCGGGCACAGGGAGCCGACCCACGACTTCCAACGGCTGGCAGAGGACCTGCAACAGGCTGCCCGACTCCCCCAACAACGCACACGCCGCGGCCGACGGCCCGCAGGGAATGCCCAAGATGTGGTTCTGGACCTGCTGGCACAACAGCCCCATGTCCTTGGGGGGCAAGTCCGCCTCGAAGCACTTGCACACGGCGGCCATCGTCGCGGCGGTGGCGGCGGAGGAGACCACGCCATCGGCCTCCCAAGGCAATTGGCTGGCCACCACGATGGTCAGCCCGCCACACAAGTGGGGCACGCGCCCGTCGGACAGCAGCACGTAGAGGACCCCGATGACGGGTTCGGCCCAGGCGCTGTCCAGGTCTTCGACGCGGCGGACGAAGGCGGGCGCGTCGACGAGTTTGGTACCCTCGTACCAGAGAGACAAGGGGAACGTGGCCGTGGCGGGGTGACCGTTCCGGCCGCCGGAGAGGAGGTTGACCTGCACGTTCTGGTCGTGCCGGGCCTGGACCGCGGCGTACACCGCGTCCGCGGTCGACAGACTGAGGGTGAGGGCTCCGCAGTATTCCGCGAAACCGCCCATGCAGTCCAACGCCCGGGTGGCCCGGGCGATCCACTTGGATTCCCCGGCGCAGAACGGGGCGCCCAATTCGCCGCGCAGTTGATGGGCGAACGTGTCCATGTCCGTCGGATAGCTGCCGATGGTCGTGTCCGTGCTCATGGGATGTCAGTCGATGCGCCCCGACGAATCTCAGGAACTTTCCCCGGGGCAGACTTCCTTCAAGACGTTGTCATCCACCATAATGGGCGTATGCCCGACCACCCCCAAGGCGATGGCATCGGAAGGTCGGCAATCGACCTCGATCGACTCGCCGTCGCGGCGCAGAATCAGCTTGGCATAAAAGGTGTGGTCCTGCAAGTCGTGAATGACAATCTGCTCCAACTCCGCGTCGAGCTGCGCAATGATCGCGGTAATCAGATCGTGGGTCATCGGCCGGGACGTCTGCAGGCCCTTCACCCCGCGATCAATGGCCAAGGCTTCGTTGATGCCGATGAGAATGGGAAACTGCCGGTTGCCCTCACGCTCGCGAAGGACGATCACTTGAGAATCACCGTTCTCGATGATGATGATTCTCGCCAGTTCCATCTGGACCAGCATGATTCCACCGCCCCGGTCGGTTAGAACGGAGGAAGCCGCCCCGCTCTTCCCGTCAAACCTCTACGACCACCCTATCCCGCGCCGCTGCGTGTGTCAAGAATAACGCCGGGGTGCCCGTCGTGCGCCTCAACCGCGTTCGGCCAGCAACCCGGTGAGGCGTTCGAACTCTGGTTTAGGCATGCTCACGCCGTGCGCCTCCTCCGGGAACCGCCCGGCCATGACATCGGCCGCGTAGGCTGCGAAAGCATCCGTCAGCACGCGGTGTAATTCGGCGTACCGCTTGATGGACCGTGGGGGGTGCCCGGCGGAGTAGCCCAACATATCGTGCAGCACCACCACCGTGCCATCACAATGTGGGCCGGCGACGCAGCCGATCACCGGCACCGCCGTACGTTCGGTCACCAGGCGGGCGACCTCGCTGGGGACGGCCTCCAGCAACAACGCCACCGCCCCCGCCTCCACCATCACCTGCGCATCCTGGATGATCGCCAGGGCGTCCTCCGCCGTTTTGCCCTGGGCCTTGTATCCGCCGTAGCGGTGGATCGACTGCGGTTTAAGTCCCAGATGGGCCATCACCGGGATGGTGGCGCGCGAAAGGGCGGCCACCGTGTCCGCCAGGCGACGGTCCACCTCCACCTTGATGCAGTCGCAACCCGCCTGGGCCATGAACTTCCCGGCGTTGCGGATGGCCTCCTCCGGGCTGATCTGATAGCTCAAGTACGGCATGTCGCCGATGAGGAACTTGCTTGGGGCCCCACGCCGCACCGCCTCGGTGATCGTCACCAGGTGCTCCACCGTCACCGGCAAGGTGGTCGCATGCCCCAGGCACACTTCGCCGTAGGTGTCCCCCACCAGGACCGCGTCCATCTCGGTGGTTTCAATCAGGCTGGCCGTCGCGTAGTCGTAGCACGTGACGACGGGGATCTTCCGTCGCTCGCGCTTCCGCGACACGAGCGTTTCCAGCGTAATCTTGGAACCGGTTGCCGGCATGCGCTTCGCCATAGCATAGGCGGGGGACGCCATTCCGACAACCCGCCCTACCCGGCGGGGGCCGTGATACGGGTGTGGCTGTCGGTTTTGGCAAATCGGGAGGGCGAGGTTCCTGCCGAGCCGCGTGATTCGGCTCGCCGGGGGCCTCGCCCTCTCTGCTTGCCAAAGTTCCTGGCCACACCCCCGTGATACTTTAGGCGGGGCGGGCCTGCGGCGTTAAGACACCTCGCCTTCGAGAAGCCTACGCTTGATGTCGTTGAGCCGGAGTATACCGTGTTGATGCTGGGCGTCCAAGAGTGGCGGCGGGCGGTGCCCACCCTACACTGGTTTGGTGGAGCAAGGGCCAGGATGATTCTGCCTCTTGTAAACGGTCGAGGCCAACGGTACGTTAGTTGGCGGCGCGAGGGATCGGGGACGCGCCATCGGTGAAGTCCTTTCATTTTCGGCGGTTTAGAATCTTACGGCGGAACTTCTATGCGTTTTGCGCGCATGTGATGCAGTTTCAAGCGGCCGAGTCGAGCAGGGCTTGCGGGTAGTTGTCGTGGTGAATCGTCAGGATCGCGGACATGAGGGCATGCCCTTTCTGGGT